>JAPKDW010000097.1 GCA_028822375.1 Opitutaceae bacterium
CAGCTCCAAAAGCAAAAAAGGCTGCAGCTCCAAAAGCAAAAAAGGCTGCAGCTCCAAAAGCAAAAAAGGCTGCAGCTCCTAAGGCTAAGAAGGCTGTAAAGAAGGCAGCGCCTAAAGCTAAGAAAGCAGCAAAAGGATCGACTGGACGCGCAAAGCGCACCCTCATCACAGCTGAATTGCGTCAGGGCATCATCGATGCGTTGAAGGCAGGCGGTAAGGGTAATGCAGTGGCAGCGAAGTTCGGAGTTTCGGTTCCAACTTTGCATAACATCAAGAAAGCAGCTGGCCTGACCAAGACACGTAAATAGTAGCTTCTCAATTATATCGCAACCGGGTTCATTCCTCGAAGCTTGCTTCGGGGTGGCAAACAAAGGGCGCAGACATTCACTTTCAAAGGCCCGTTCGCAAGAGCGGGCTTTTTTTGCGTCTAAAAACTCGCTCTAATTCGCGGAGTTGGATTTCTAAGTTAGTACCGCTGCATTGTTGAATCGTGATTAATTGCCCAAGCATCGATTCCACCGCCCATGTTGATCGCGTTGTCGAATCCGTTTTGACGGAGGTAGTGAACGACTTGCAAACTTCTTCCTCCATGGTGGCATTGAATAAGCAATGGACCTTCCTTTGGTAGTTCTTCCAGGTGCTGAGGAATTGTATTCATGGGGATGTGACGGGCGTTTTCGATCTGACAAATGCCCAGTTCGAATGTTTCCCGCACGTCGATCAGGTTTGTATTTGAGCTATCCAGGAGGTTTTTCGCTTCTTGAATATCGACTTCAATTGGGTAGGCGCTAGGCATGGTTTCGGTTGTATTGGTTTCGCATTGATCTTGATAGCGATCGGCGTTGATAGAGTTTATGGATGCGGCAGGACTGCAAAGCGGGCACTGGGGGTCTTTTTTGATTTTCAGTTTTCGCGTGCGCATCGAGAGGGTATCGATCGTAAATAGAGAGGCTGCGAGCGATTCGCCGGCTCCTACGATGGTTTTGACTGCTTCGAGCGCTTGCATGCTGCCGATGATTCCGCAGAGCGCTCCAAGTACTCCGGCTTCGCCGCAATTGGGAACGCTTCCCGGTGGTGGCGGCTCAGGAAAAAGGCATCGATAACAGGGTGCTTCAGGTGAAGCGTTAAAGAGCGATACTTGTCCTTCGAATTTAAAAATACTGCCATAGACAAGCGGTTTCCCGGCGAAGAAAGAGGCATCGTTATTTAGGTAGCGCGTCGCGAAATTGTCAGTGCCATCAACTATAACGTCGTATGATTTGAAAAGCTCTACCGCATTGTCGGCTTGTACGCCTCCTTCATGGAGAACGATGGATACATGTGGGTTTATCGCTTGCAGGCGCTTTTGAGCGGAGAGCGTTTTGGGAGTGTCGACGTCGGCGGTCCCGTGAAGTAACTGACGCTGAAGATTGTGAAGTTCGACTTTGTCGAAATCCGCGATTCCCAACTGCCCCACACCGGCGGCTACGAGGTACATCGCAGCGGGGCTGCCGAGCCCGCCCGCTCCAACGACGAGTACTTTAGCTTTCTTGAGCCGTTCTTGGCCATCAATGCCGATCTCGTCTAGTAAGATATGCCGGCTGTATCGCGCGAGTTCTTCGGAGTTGAGTTGACTAGAATCGCCATTCATTAGGAGCGTTTGATAGGAATCGAGACCGATAGATCAAATGTATTCGGATTGGTGGCGGATTGTTAAGCATTGACCTCGAGGGTATAGCGCGAAGCGTTCTTGGCGTATGGCAGATCGTTACGTAGTGATAATGGCAGGGGGAAAGGGTGAGCGATTTTGGCCGGCTAGCCGATTGAAGCGACCGAAACACTTGTTGCCGATTGTGGGGGACAAGCCGATGTTGACCCAGACAGTCGACCGGTTGAAAGGGTTTATCGATCCTTCGCGGATTTATGTGATCACTAACAGCGAGCAACTCGAAAGCGTTCGCGAGGTGTGTCCTATGTTGCCGGAGGCGAATGTTGTCGCGGAGCCTGTTGGTCGAGATACGGCTGCTGCGGTAGGATTGGCGATGCTTCTAATTAAGAAGGAGAATCCTAATGCCGCGCTCGCAATGTTGCCAGCGGATGCGTTTATCGAAGACCATGCGGGTTTTCAGAAGGCGTTGGATATTGCCTTCCAAGCTGCGGAAGCTTCGCCGAGTTTGATTACGATCGGAATCGCTCCGACGGAACCGGCAACGGGTTATGGTTATATTCAAAAAGGCTCTGCAGTTGCGAATTTCTCGGGTCAGGAGGTGTTCCGTGTAGCCGAATTTAAAGAGAAGCCGGACCTGGCGACTGCTGAAATGTATGTCGATAGCGGCGATTATTATTGGAATGCGGGTATGTTTGTTTGGAGCGTCGCTGCGATTTCCGATGCGTTGGCCCGTTTCACTCCAATCTTGAAAGCGGGACTGGATGAGATGGAGAACCGTTTGAATGCTGGTGAATCTTTGGCGACGCTTCTGGAGGAACTGTATCCGAGCCTAGAAAAGATATCCATCGACTTCGCCGTCATGGAAAAAGCGGACAATGTGCAAACATTGGCTGCAACATTCGATTGGGATGATGTAGGCTCTTGGCCGGCGATCGAGCGTCACTTCCCAAAAGACGATGCGGGCAATGTGTCGGATGGAACTGCCGTGTTCGAATCAAGTTCGAGGAATATTACCGTCGCTCCAGATGGGCATGTTATCGCTTTGGTAGGAGTTGATGACCTTATTGTCGTTCACACGAAAGACGCCACTCTGGTTTGCCGAAAAGACGAGTCCCAAAAAATCAAAGACTTGGTCAAACGCCTAGGCCCGGATATCGTATAAATCATTCATACTTCATCATTCAAAATGCGCTGCATCGGAATAGATTATGGAGAGCGTCGTGTCGGCCTAAGCTACGGCGATGAGATCGGCGTGGCGACTCCGGTGGATGCAGCGGTTCAGGATTCGGAATCCGAGCGTATCGATCATTTGGTGAAACTTGCCCAGGATCGCCGAGCAACGGATTTGGTATTCGGCTACCCTTACAATATGGACGGGTCGGTTGGCTTTAAGGCGAAGGAAGTCGATGTGTTTATCGAAAAGGTTTTGATTAAAATCGCTTTGCCAGTGCATCGAATCGACGAACGTCTAACGTCGCATGTCGCTTCGGAAGGGTTTAGCAAAAAACGGGATGATACTTTGCGGCGTTCGGGAAAAATCGATTCCGCGGCGGCTGCATTGATATTGCAGGATTTTCTGGATCAGCGGGTGATACTTCCTGATTTCGATCCTTATGAAGAGGAAGAGAGATAAGCTATGCGCTGGAAATGTGGATGCTCGTATGACGGTACCGATTACTTCGGTTGGCAGGCGCAAAAGAACGGTCAGCTCACGGTGCAGGAAGCGGTCGAAATCGCTTTAGCGGAATTGTTTAAGGAACGGGTGTCTATCTCGGGTAGTGGTCGGACGGATGCAGGTGTTCATGCTTTAGAGCAAGTGTTTCATTTTGATTTCGAATGGAATCATGGTTCGGAAAAACTGCTGCGAGCGATGCGCTCGCTATCGCCCAAAACAATTCGGCCGCTTTATGTTAATTTGGTTCCGGGCGATTTCCATGCTCGTTTTTCTGCAATTTCAAAACGCTACGAATATCGTCTGCATCTTGGCGAAGCATCTCCTTTCGATGAACGCTATTGTTGGTCAGTCCAAAATTCGATTAATCTCAACGCGATGAATGACGCTCTAACGCATTTGCTTGGGAAGCACGATTTTGCAGCTTTTGCGGTGAATCGGGGAGTGGAATACGAATCGACGGTGAGAACGCTGACACAGGCTAGTATGATTCAAGAACACTCGATATTGCGCATTCGTTTTCAGGCAAACGGTTTCATGTACAAAATGGTGCGGAGCCTCGTGGGGGCTTTGGTGAATATTGGAATAGGCAGCGCGGAACCTGAGAGTATCAAAGGCTTACTTGAGTCAGGCAAACGAACGCCACTCGTATTAGTCGCTCCAGCCAAAGGTTTGTTTCTTGAAAAAGTGTTCTACTAGGAAGTGAATATCTGGGCCCTTAGATTGTCGGGGGGAGGAACTTGCCGGTCGGTCCTTATTCCATTGCCTCTAGGCCCACGATCGAGCTAGTTTTTCTAAATCGGAATCTCTCTTGTTAATCTGTTTCGGAAAGCGAAGCGGTGGGGCAACGCCTTGCTGGATACTGCGTTTCCATCGAGCTGCGCGTCTTGCGGTGGCTTGGTGGAGGAGTCGCCGTTGCAGCATGTTTGCGAACGGTGTTTCGGGCGAATCCATGTCGTGGAGGATCCGCGTTGCTGGACCTGCGGGTATCCGTTTTTTGGTGAAACCGAGTCTCATGGGGATTGCCAGCATTGCTCGCGACTGAAGCCTCAGTTTTCACGAGGATGGGCGGTGGCATTATTTCGAGGACCGATTCGCGATCTGATTTATGCCCTGAAGTATTGCAATGGACTATGGGCTATTGGCGACTTGGGGCGTATTGCGGAGTACGCGGAGGGGTTGGGGGATTACTTGGAAGAGGCGGTTTTGGTTCCGGTTCCCTTGCATCCGAGGAAGGAACGCGAGAGAGGATACAATCAGAGCGCCTTGATTGCCGAGTCTATTGCGGGCCGGTTCGAGGGCGTTCGATTGGAGGCTCTTCTCGAGCGAGTCATCGATACGCGTTCGCAGACCCAATTCAATCGGCAGGAGCGCTATCGCAATCTAAGAAATGCCTTTTCTTTGGTCAAAAAACGCGCCATAGACCCGAGCCAACGTTATATTATTGTAGATGATGTCTTTACAACAGGTTCGACCCTCAATGCTTGCGCGGCTACGCTTCGCAAAGCGGGAGCGAAACGCGTAGACGTGTTGACCTTGGGTCACGGTTGACTATCGATTAGCAGTAAATTTAGTAAGGAGCCTTGCGATGCCGATTTTTCATAAACCAAAGTATTCCACCGTTCAGGTGAAGAAAAAGGATATCCCTCAGGGATTGTGGCAGAAATGCCCTGCCTCGGGTGAGATTATCTATAACAAAGAGCTGGAGCAGAACCAGAATGTCGTGCCGAAGAGCGGTTACCACTTTCCGATCGGTAGTCAGAAGCGTCTTGGTTTTCTCTTGGATTCGGGATCTTGGGAAGAGTTCGATAAGGAGCTGAAGCCAAACGATCCCTTGGAATTCAAGGACACGAAGGCTTACAAGGATCGCATTACGGGTTACCAGGCCAAGACGGGAATGAACGATTCGGTTATCGACGGTCTCGGGAAAATCCATGGGATTCCGGTTTCGATCGCCGTGATGGATTTTAAATTTGGCGGCGGATCGCTCGGATCAGTCGCAGGGGAAAAGATCACCAGAGCTATTGAGCGCGCTTTGGAAATGAAGATTCCTTGCATTATTGTCTCTTGTTCGGGTGGAGCTCGCATGCAGGAGGGGATATTGAGCCTGATGCAAATGGCGAAAACCAGCGCGGCATTGGCAAAGCTCTCGAAGGCTAAATTGCCGTTTATTTCGGTACTGACGAATCCAACTACTGGCGGGGTAACGGCAAGTTACGCAGCTTTAGGTGATGTTATTATCTCGGAGCCGGGCGCTTTGATTGGGTTTGCTGGGCGACGTGTTATCAAAGAAACGACCAACGAGGATCTGCCGGAAGGCTTCCAGTCGGCTGAATTTTTGCTCGAACGTGGTTTGGTCGATATGATTGTGGATCGCCGGGAGATGCGGGATCGTCTACGCGACCTTTTGTCGGCTCTCTATTTAGGTAAGCAGCCTAAAACTGCATAGGTTCTTAATCGTTCCTCTTCAAAGATAGAATGAGTGGAGATCTTGCTACTTACGAGGAGGCTCGGGATTGGCTGTATTCGCTCAAGAACCAGGGCTCGACCTATGGGATCGAGCGGATGGAGCTGTTTGCCAAACGGTTAGGCAATCCTCAGCATTCCTATCCGGTGATTCATGTTGCTGGGACGAATGGCAAAGGTTCGACGGCGGCTATGCTCGAATCGATCTTTCGGGCTCACGGTTACAGGACGGGACTGTCAACTTCTCCTCACTTGGTGAGGCAGGGCGAGCGGATCCAGGTCGATCGAAAGATTTTGGACGAAAGCAAGATCCTCGAATACACGCGCTACCTCAAAACGGTGGGCGAGGAGATTGGGCGAGAAACGCCGGACCTGCATCCTAGCTTTTTCGAGTTCATGACGGGGATGGCCTTGTTGCACTTTCAAAAAGAGGCAGTGGACGTCGCCATCGTCGAAGTAGGCCTTGGAGGCCGTTTGGATGCGACGAACGTGGTAGACCCGGAGGTGTCGGTGATCACGTCCATCGGATTGGATCACTGCGAAATACTTGGGAAAACCCATGAGCTAATAGCTCGAGAGAAGGGTGGCATAATCAAACCAGGTCGTCCCGTTGTTATTGGAGCGCTACCAACCGAGGCTGAGGCGGTAATTCGTGAATTATGCGATGAGCGTGGTTGCGACCTGACGCGGATCAGTGATCGCTACGGAGAGGGTAGAGAGCCGTATCCGGAAACCAATCTGGCAGGAGGTTATCAGCGCTTGAATGCCGCAATCGCGGTGACGGTTGCTGAGATGGTGCAGCAGCGATTTAATCTCGAACCCGCGTTATGTCGGTCGGCTTTGAAGCAAGTATCCTGGCCAGGTCGCTGGGAAGTTCGCCAACTCAAGCGCCGACAGATTATTTTCGACGTGTCTCACAATGCGGAAGGCGCTCGTTGGTTAGAGGATAATTTGTCGATACTCTGCGGGGGCGGGGCTCCGGCTCCGGATGTTGTCATGGGCGTAATGGGCGAATACCGGGCGAAGGCATTGATTCCGGTAGTGGCTCGTTACGCTCGCTCCATAACCTTCGTGATACCAAGGCAGTCTCGATCAGCCTCTTTCGAGGAATTGGAACGTTGGGTGCCAGATGACTTTGCTGGATCGATCGGTCGCGGCACGGTCGCGGAGCTGTTTCCTTCGAAAGGAATTTGCTCGCTGGATGTGCCCAGCGATCACCCGATCGTGGTCACGGGATCCATTTATTTGATCGGTGAAATCTGGGAACGATTCCTTGAGGATACTCCTGTGGGGCAGGGCGTTCTTCAGGATTTTTAAAAACGGGGTTGACATAGGGGCGCGAAACTAGATTTTCGAGCCTCTTTTATTTGGGCATGCTTCCCTAGCTCAATTGGTAGAGCAGTAGACTCTTAATCTATTTGTTCCGGGTTCGATTCCCGGGGGGGGTACCAAATTAAAGATTCAGTTCAGGCTGACGTTAAGAAAGCGCAGTCTGGAAAGATTTGCCGGCGTAGCTCAATTGGTAGAGCAACTGATTTGTAATCAGTAGGTTGCGGGTTCGAGTCCCATCGCCGGCTCCATTTCTAAGTCCTAAATAAAAAAGGACTTAGAAACCAGGAAAACCTCAAGTGAGGTTTCTGTAATCCTAAAAAATGTCACCTAGTAGGGCCGCTCGTCCCCGAGCAGCCGCGGAAGTCGCATCTATTGCTGCGGTTGCTCGGGACGAGCAACCCTACCTTACCGTTGTGGAGTATGAGGTGACAGAAATAATCGCACCTCCTTTATCGTGTATCCAGAATTCCGGTTTGATAAAAGAAAATCATTCACTTCGCGTATCTTCGGAGTGATAGCGAATGCCTGTTTACTCAGCTTTTTTCCAATCGCTCGTAAGCTAACTATTTTTGCCTCTTCATATTCCGTGGTTCTAAGCACCGGATAGGCTGGGGCGGGAAACACAGAAGAGGCCCTTGGTCTGCCTAGCGCCTTACGAGCAGCTAGGTCGCATGCTCTTCCTTCGCTACCTGAATCGATTAACCCGATCGGGATGTCTATGAAAATACGAGAGTCCTTGGGGAGAATTCTTGTTAGGTTTTTAAGATCGGATGCGACTCCAAATGACACGGAAGTTTGGTCTTCCCGGAAATAAAACCATCCCTCTTTGCAACCATCAACGCCAACTGCTGTGCTCATGTTTTACGATTTATCTTCAATTTATTCGAAGGATATCAAGATTCAAGCCCGGACCCTTTTCTCCCCATCTTTAGTTTTGAGCGCGCTATTGACGATTTTAGCTCTTCCGTCATAGCCTTTATCTGTGATGCGAGTCTCCATTGCCATTTTTCTATTCCTTACTCCATTCCTTGCAGGGGCGGATCCTCTTTATGACATCGAACTGACCGTCGCCCGTCAGGGATTCGACGGTAAAATGTGTTGGGTGCACGCCCGAGCTGGAGCGATCCCGCCGAGTGCGCCGGGCAATCCCGCCTCCTCGCCGCTCGTCGTCATGACGCTGCAAAAGCTGGATCTTACCGGATCGGATGTCTTTCATGCGCTCAACGAAATACGGACTTCCGATGGGGGCAAGACTTGGACGGATCCGCAGGAACACGAATCATTTGCCCGGGGTCCTTTTTCCTGGAGAGATTCCGAAGACCTGGAGATCACTGTATCTGACTTCTGGCCTCGCTGGCATGCCCAATCGGGCAAGCTCATCGGATTCGGGCACACCGTGGTGTATGAAGACAATCGCGTAAAACTCCTCCGTCCTCGTGGAGCCGCCTACGCGGTTTACGATAACGACAAGCATAGCTGGTCGGATTGGCAAACCGTCAAACTCCCCAAGTTTCCGAGATTTGAAAACGCCGGAGCGGGTTGCTCTCAACGCTACGATCTTTCTAATGGTGATCTGCTCATTCCTTTCTATTTCAAAAAACCGGAAGAATACCAGTACTCTACCACCGTGATGCGCGCCCGTTTTGAAGACGGAAAGATTCACTATGTGGAGCACGGCTCAGAGCTTACGGTCCCGGTGAAGCGTGGCCTCTATGAACCTTCGCTCGCGAAGTTGGGTGACCGGTTTTATCTCACCTTGCGAAACGACGATCACGGCTACATATCAGTCAGCGACGACGGCCTGACGTACAGCGAGCCAAAAAAGTGGACCTTCGATGACGGAGCGGATTTGGGAAATTACAACACCCAGCAACATTGGGTCAGCCACAGCGATGCGCTTTTTCTGGTCTACACGCGCCGCGGGGCAAACAACGACCACATAACCCGTCATCGGGCACCTCTCTTCATTGCGCGGATCGATCCGGACAAGCTTCACGTCATACGCGCGTCTGAGCAGGTCCTGGTCCCAGAGAATGGCGCGCGATTGGGAAACTTTGGTGTGACAGAAGTTAGCGAAAATGAATCCTGGGTAACCGTGACCGAATGGATGCAAATTCCAGGCACCCATGAAGGGCGCGGAGAACGACTCAAACGTGATATGGCGATCCTGGCGCGACATGGTGCCGACAACCGGATCTGGGTGGCCAAGATTCGATGGAATCAACCGAACCGATCGATCCCTATTCACTGATTCAGCAAAAAGAATAGGGAAGCATACCGGGATTTTGCCATCTGGACAGATCCCATAGCAGTGTCATTCCTTGATTATTGAATCGCAACTGGGGTCATTCCCCGCCGCTTGCGGCGAGCTCTAACTTGCGAGACATGAATCCCAAGAAAACGGAGCTATCCCAATTATTCAAGAATCAAGCACTGACCCTTTTTATGTCCTTTCGAACCTAAGATTTCGGATTTACGATTGTAGTGTGCATTCCGACTTTTGAATCAGTTTTCAAGGTTTTATCTGTGTTCTCTGTGCAATCTGTGGTTAAAAAATCTTTAAGCCGCATGGCGATCAGTTCCGCTCGTCGCGGGTAGCGTTGCGAAGATAACTTGCAAGGAAATCGATGCGTTTCGCTACTTCTCTTTCTTCTAGCAACTGGCGTCGCATCGATGGGTTTTGAATGAATTGCTGGGCAACGGCGTCGGCGAGAATGATCGGGTCGCCTTGAGCTCGATCGAGAGTCGCATTGACCCGTGTTTGGGTTTCTTCGGGAAAGCTCCGCAAGGCCTGGTTTACAGCGTCGCGTAAACTGACGGTGGCGGATTTCGTTTCGAACTCGGGAATCTTTTTGCTGAGGGCGGGTTCTATCTGGGCAAAAGGGTAGGGTTTGTCATCTAGCCAATCGGTAAACTTCACGCGGAGAATTCCGTGTAGCAGCAAATTGGACCGTCCATCCTCTTGTTCTCTCGAGGCGCGTATGAGGCCAATGGTGCCGATTGAAGCGGCGCAGTCGGCAGGGTTGGATGTTTCGGAATCGATCAAGGTACCCACGCAAATCATGCAGTTCGATTTCAGGGCATCGTCGAGCATTTCGCGATAACGGGGTTCGAAAATGTGCAGCGGCATTGCCCCGTGTGGGAACAGTGTCGTTTCGGGAAGCAGAATGGCGCCGCAGTATTCGGGAATCTCAAGTCCGGACATTTGGGGGAAGGATGAAAGTTGAAGGTTGAGGCATGAAGCTTTTCGGTAGCTCAGTGCTTTAGGCTGAGTTCTAATGGTATTGCTCAGGCTAAAGCACTGAGCTACTTGAATCTAAATGTCGCAGAGTTTTGCGGCGTGGCGTAGGGCGGCGATCGGGTCGTCCCAGGTTGGAATGAATTCTTGGGCAATGTATCCAGTGTAGCCGGTTTTTAGGATTTCCTCCAAAATTGGCGGGTAGTTGATTTCTTGGGTGTCGTCGAGTTCGCCGCGTCCAGGATTACCGGCGGTGTGATAGTGGCCTATGTACTGATGGTATTGGCGAATACGCCGGATGACATCGCCATTCATGACAGACACGTGATAGATGTCGAAGAGCAGCTTGAAGTTTTCGGAGTCGACCTGCTTGATGAGGTCGATGCAGAAATCGACGTCATCCCCGAAGTAACCAGGGTGGCCTTTCATCGGATGCGATGAATCGCGCGAATTGAGATGTTCGAGAACTAAGGTGATTCCTTGTTTCTCCGCATGGGGCAGAACTTCCTTCCACGTATCAACGCAGTACTGGGCAGACTTTTTATCGTCCATTCCATCGTAGCGCATACCGGTGAAGGTGATGACGTTTTGGCAGCCCACTTCCTTCGCTAGATCGATCCCTTTGATCAGCCCATCGACTACCACTTGACGGTACTTCGGGTTACAGGGGCCTTTGTTGAAACCGTGGTTTCCCGAGACCAAAGAAATATTCAACCCGAGAGCTTGGACCATGGGATAATGTTCAGCGCCGATGCCCTCCATCGCAACCAATCCGATGTCCTTACAGTGTTGAGCAAGCGTAGGAACGTCCATGTGGTCCTTGAAGCACCAGCCCATGATGGATTGGCGTATTCGCCCGTTAGTGATTTTCGGTTCGCCTGAGGCAGCGTTGGCGGATTGCGAAAGGAGCGTTCCTGCGGCAGCTCCTGCCAGTAATCCATTGGCTCCGCGTTTCAGAAGGTCGCGCCGGTTGAGTAATTGTTTTGAGTTCATAGGTAGACCAATTGGTAAGTTGCCATTTAACTTAGGATCGACCTGTCTGAAGTAAACCTTTTCCGAGTTAGAAAGGTCGGCCGCACTTAGGTGAATGTTTATGTAGGAGCAGGTTTATGAAATGTAGGAGCGGGTTTACCACGCGATTGGATACAGGTTGGGGAAAAAGCTAATTTAGATTCCTTTGACGGGTTCTAAGCTCGTCTTCTTAAGAGCGGTACTCCTAATACGACGAATGCGATGACCAGGCCGATTGCGATGTATCCAATGTTTACGGATTTTGGCTGATCGGTTTCGACAAGGCCTAGGGGCGATAGCAGGACGTAGGTGCCGATCATTAGGAGAGTCGCAATGATGCTGACGGTCTTGAAATGTTTCCAAGGCGTGAGGTCCACACCTTCGGGGCCTGCTGATCTGAATGCGGGTTTTGATGTATCCGGTTTGAAACGTCCGATGATGAGAGCGAGGGAAATGAAGATCACGAAGAGAATCGCCATGTAATGGAGGTAGTGCATCTCCGGCTGAATGAAGAACATGAAGGATGCGTAAACGACGAGAAAGAGACCGAGACAAATATTGACCGCGAAAGGCGGCGTTTTTCGCGAGAAATAGCCTAACAGAAGCACCATTAGGATGGGCGCCCCAAAGAGGCTGTCGACCTTGACCATGAACGTGAAGATTCCGTCGGGGAAGTACATTATGAACGGTGCGATGGTCATGGTCATGGCGGCCATGATAACGCCTACTTTTTTACTACGTTGGATGATTACCTTATCATCGAGCCCTTTGCCCCAAAGCGGCTTGTAGATATCGAGCGCGAAAATCGTAACGGTGCTATTGAGGACGGAATTGAATGTACTGAGGACGGCTCCGAATATGACGGCGGCGAAAAAACCGACGAATACGCTGGGCATGATGTCGCGGATCAAGGTCGGATAAACGAAGTCAGCATTCTCGAAGTGACCGGGGCCGTAGAGGTGCAGCGCGATGACGCCGGGCAATGCTATGTAGAAGATATTGAGAACCTTGAAGAAGGAGGCGATCATGACGCCTTTTTGGCCTTCCTTGAGACTGCGCGCCCCGAGCGTACGCTGAACAATAAACTGATTCGTACTCCAAAAATAGAGATTGTGGAGAAGCATTCCGGTGAAGAGCACGGAGAAGGGAATTCCATCTGCCTCGTCGCCGATAGCATCTAGCACTTCGGTGTTCTTCGTTAGGATGATTTTGGCTCCAGCAATGAAATTTTGATCGCCGACCATGTAAACGCCGATGACGAAGACCATGGCTCCGCCGATGAGTAGGCCGACCCCGTTTAACGTATCCGAAACTGCAACCCCTTTGAGGCCTCCAAAAAGCGCATACACCGCGCCGATCGAACCGAGTACCCAGACGACGATCCATATGGCTGCATTTTCGCTGAGACCTAGGACTTGTGGAACATCGAAAAGGTGGTTGATCGCAATGGATCCGCCGTAGAGCGCTACGGGCATCGCGCTGATGATGTACGAAAAGAGAAACATGATCGCGATTAAGCGACGCGTGGTTTTGTTGAATCGGCTTTCAAGAAACTCGGGAATGGTAGTGAATCCGCCTTTGAGAAACGTAGGCAGCAGGACCGCGCAAAAATAGATGAGGACGGGTATGACGGTGAGGGTCCATGCGATGGGCGAGAGATTGCCCTTGTAGACATTGGCGGTCATCCCGGTGAAGTTCGCCGCGCTGAGGTTGGTCAGCATTAACGATCCGGCGATGACCCAGCCATTGAGACTGTTGCCAGCCAGGAAATAGCCCTTGGCCGATTGGAGGTTGTCCTTGCGAGTCCGGAGGTAGGTGATGAGTCCGACAAGACCAGTGAAAAAGAGAAAGGAAAGAAGGGTGCCCATAGGGGGGTGAATTATGAAGGGTGAAGGGTGATTGGGTGAAGGGTGATTGAGTGAATTGAGAGATAGGGAGATTGAGAGAGTTGGACGATGGGGATTATGGAGTGGGCGACAATGTTTTTGTGAATGGCAGGGTGTGGGTGTGGAATCGCGGGATAAACCCGCTCCTACAGGTTATTGAAAGGTAGGAGCGGGTTTATCCCGCGATTGGCCCGCTATTTCTACTTTTCGGGGAAGAGTTGGCGGATGGCGGGTTCGTTGGCGGCGCAGATGCCGCGTTCGGTGATGAGGGCGGTGACGAGTCGGGCCGGTGTTACGTCGAATGCGTAGTTGGCGGCTGGCGATTGTGGGGGCGTTAGTAGGACGCGGGTGAGTTTGCCATCCTTCAGGCCTTGGGCGTATTTGACTTCTTCGTCGCCGCGTTGCTCGATTGGGATTTCGGCGACGCCATCGCGAATGTTCCAGTCGAAGGTCGACGAGGGCAGGGCGACGTAAAAAGGGACGTCGTTATCTTTAGCAGCGAGCGCCTTGAGGTAGGTTCCGATCTTGTTGGCGACGTCGCCGGAGACGGCTGTTCGATCGGTTCCAGTAATGACGAGGTCGACCTGTCCGTGCTGCATCAGATGTCCGCCTACATTGTCGGCGATGACTGTGTGAGGAACTCCGTGCTGCCCTAGTTCCCAGGCTGTTAGGCGTGCTCCCTGGTTGCGGGGACGCGTTTCGTCGACGTAGACGTGCACGGGAATTCCGGAATCGTGGGCGGCGTAAATGGGAGCGGTGGCGGATCCGTGGTCGACGAACGCGAGCCAACCGGCGTTGCAGTGAGTGAGGATGTTTACCGGTTCACCCGGTTTCGCTTTGCTTAGCTGGCGAATGACCTCAAGGCCGTGTTGACCGATTTGCTGACAGAAGTCCGCGTCTTCATCGGCTATCGCTTTTGCGGTATCTAACGCGGTTTGGATTTTCGCTTCGGTGGAATCCGCTTTTTCGATGGCTTCCATTTGCCGATCGAGGGCCCAGATTAGGTTCACTGCAGTTGGGCGTGTGGCTTTGAGTTCTTCGTATGAGCTTTTCAAGGACTCTTGGAAGTCACGTGCTTTCGACGCTTCGCGACAAGCGAGGTACATCCCGAATCCGGCGGCGGCTCCGATGAG
>JAPKDW010000398.1 GCA_028822375.1 Opitutaceae bacterium
AGATGAGGCCCTCAAGTGATTTTTGAAGAACGCTTGCTATGACAGTACCCAATCGCTTACCAATAGCCTGGGACTGGTTCCCACTATGGGTTTAGTGCGTAACTCCGGAATTGCCAAAAGGCAGGACTTTTTGACCAGTTGGTATATTGGTCAGGCTGTGAAAAGGAATCTCATTCTCTTTTTGACCTTTGTTGTGATTCTTGGAAGTATTAGCTATACATCGTCACAATTTCCCATCTTCTCAATTTCGAATGCGGGCCTCCCGGGGCATTAAGCAGCGTCGTGTTGTATCCTCTTCAGGGGGCAACGGAATATTTGGCCAAGATGACGTGCGAAATGTCATTCGTCCAGTATCCCGCTATATAACGGTCAGAAAAATGTTGCTGGTGGAGCAAACAGCAAACCTCGGTGGCGGTGCGATTTAGCCCCTTGAAACGATTGACGCTGTCGTTGAGGAGGCGAAGACTCATGGTCTTATCGTTTATATGCGTTGTAATCCAATAACTATAATCTCAATGAATCATTCTACTAGGAGCTTAGCCCATGAATTTCCATGACTATGCGAGCCAGGATGCGGTTGGTATCTCAACCTTGATCAAACAAGGAGAAGTTTCTGCTCAAGAGGTGTTAGAGACAGCGATCGAAGTTGCAGAAGCGGTCAATCCAAAATTAAATGCGTTGGTGATGTCTAATTTTGATAATGCGCGTGAATTTATCACCGAAACTCTTCCGGATACTCCGATCTCTGGTGCCCCCTTTTATCTTAAGGATGTAAATCAATTTAGCTGGGATATGCCGACGACATTCTCATCCCGTTTTTTTGACGGGGTGAGTCCAAGGCCCGATAGCGAATTGGTAAAGCGTTGGCGTCAAGCTGGCTTGGTTATTCTTGGCAAAACAAACACTCCGGAATTTGCTGAGGATTTTGTTTGTGAGCCAACATTCCGGGGAGTAACGTTGAACCCATGGGATTCGACTGTGACTACCGGGGGTAGCTCGGGGGGTGCTGGAGCTGCAGTGGCGTCGGGCATGGTTCCTTTAGCGCATGGCACTGACCTAGGCGGTTCAATTCGGATCCCTTCGGCTTGTTGTGGTGTATTTGGATTGAAGCCAACGACAGGATTAAATCCCATTGGACCTAATTTCATGGAATACTCCAATGGGTTTAATTCCGATCATGTGCTGACCAGGTCAGTACGCGACAGCGCAGCTGCATTGGACTGTTCAGCCGGCCCGTTACTTGGCAGCCGTTATCATGTTCGTCCTGAGGTTAGATCATATGTTTCGCTTCTTGAGCAACCGCCTCCTAAATTACGCATTGGAGTATCGGTGTTCACACCTTACGGAGATGCTGTTGGTGATAACCAAGTCGCCGCGGTAGAACGGGTCAGCGCAGTCCTGTCAGGAATGGGACACGACATACAAGAATATGCTTATCCCTCCGATCTTCGCTTGGGAAGTTGGATGGAAGATCTTTGGATGGTCGATATTGTCTATGAAATTGAAAATCGTATAAAAGAGCTCGGACGTCAACCTGCGCATGATGAATTGGAAGCGCTAACGCATTTTGTTCGAGAACGGGTCGCTGGACTGAGTGCGATGGACCTTTATCACGCCCGGCAGGGCGCCCATGAAGCATCGATTCGATTAATGAATTCGATGAGTGAACTTGATCTGGTTCTGACCCCAACTCTGGGTAGCGATCCAATTCCAGTTGGGTTTATGGATAGTCGTACCGCGGACTTTAGTTTTGAGACTTGGGGTGAAAAGGGGCATGCATTTGCTCCTTTTGCTTACATTTGCAACGTCAGCGGACAACCTGCTGCATCCTTGCCAGTCCAGCTCAATCCTGGGGAGCACCCCTGTGCTGTGCAACTAGCAGGGCATACATGTGGCGACCATTTGATATTGCAGGTAGCCAGGGAATTGGAAAGGGAATTCCAGTGGGATAAATACCGACCACCTGTTTGGGCTGGCAATTTGTAGTCGGAGCGACTGGCGGAGAAAATTGGACCTACAGTCCATAAACGCCCGTAGGCAATGCGAGTTTATCGGTATTCGCTGGGACGATATGGAATCATGAATCGACTAACTCGATAGGCTACAGCGGGTGGAGGCGATAGGGGTTAAGCGACTTCATACACATGAACCCGGTGCGAAATTTCGGGTTCACCATAAGGCATGCTGAAAAAACTTTCCGTAACGAACATCTCCCGCCAAAGGCCTGATTCTGAGAGTCTCTGCAATGCCGCAGGATATTGAGGTTCCTGCGCAGGGTCGTCGCGAAGACTAAAAACAATCCGAGCGCCAGGTCGGGCCACTCTTATCAGTTCATTGAAGCTGCTAGCCGGAGCATGATTTGGCGTAATTGTACCGGCTGAAATCACGCCAGCAAACGTATCGTCGTCAAAATGTAATTTCTCCCCGAGCGTCATCTGATGCAATTCACTGTAAATCCCTTTACTGTGGGCAACGCTGAGCATCCCTTCTGACAGATCAATGCCGATAATTGGTCGATAGCCCATGAGAGAAAGTGATTCACTTTGGATGCCACCTCCACACCCAGCGTCCAGGATGGAGCCGGCATTTTCTGAAACGAAACGTGTAAAAACAGCTGAAATCACTGACGGCACTCGATACCCCATTGCGCAAAGGTCAGGTTCATATTTATTGGCCCAGTGGTCGTAGGCCGCCTGCTGTTCGCGCAGGGTTTTAGCCTTGTAGGCCTGAGCAACATTTGTTTCGTTCATAAATTGTCCAGTTTTTTTGCAGTTCTGGGGAGATCTTACTTTGT
>JAPKDW010000098.1 GCA_028822375.1 Opitutaceae bacterium
GCGGGATACTCGTTTTCATGAAGCCCCATCGCCACGAAAGGAAGAGAATGTCTATGTCTGGGAAATGATGGATATAGGTAAGTACAAGACCGAGACAGGCGCTCCCTATAGAAGTATAAAGCGATCGTTCATGACAATCGATGTGGAGCCTCCTGAGGGTGTGGAGACCAGACATACGAATCTCACTTTTTCGACCTGGGAGGATATTTCTAATTACACTGCAAAAACTCAGGACCCTCAGATGAAACCGACACCTGAGATGGAAGCGAAAGCTCGGGAGTTAACTACGGATGCGGATGATGTGTGGAGTAAAGTGAAGGCTATTGGCGATTACGTTAAAGACCTGCGGTACGCTTCTATCAATATGGATTTGAGCAATGGAGGGGGGTATAAGCCTAGAGAGGCATCAGAGGTGTTTCGCGTCGGTTATGGCGATTGTAAGGACTAGGCGAATTTGCTGCGATCGATGCTTAAAGTAGTTGGAATACAGGCTTATCCAGTCGTGGTAAATGCTACCAATAATGATGCGGTACATCCGAATTGGCCTTCTACGTATCACTTCAATCATTGTATTGCCGCAGTGGAGGTGGATGCTTCTGTGGAATCGCCAGCGGTGATCGAAGACGAGGATCTTGGACGGATTCTGTTTGTAGATGCGACTTCCTCGCTAACGCCAATCGGAGAACTGCCGTTTGCGGAACAAGGAGGGCTTACGGTTATCGGTAAACGTGGATTGGATCGCCTTGTGCGTTTGCCTCAAGCTCCGCCAGAAGCAAATTCAACAAAAAGAGAGATTAAGGCGGAATTGCTGCCCAATGGAGGAATAATCGGGTTTATCAGTGATCGGTACCACGGAAGCAAAGCGAACTCCGAGCGAGGTATGCGCCTGCGAAATGATGAAAAGGAGTACAAGGCGATTTTCGAGAAATGGATTGGTGCAGGGAATTCGAGTTCTGCGGTGAAATTGCACAAGGTCGAAGATAAGGCCGCGACGGATCGTAGTTTCGAAATAGATTTGGAATTCGCGATTCCAAGCTATGCGAAGTCGATGAGGGGGCAGTTGTTGATTTTCAAGCCAGCTATCCTTTCAAGAAGAGAAGGGCACCCATACAGGAAAAAGTCACGTTCGTTGCCTATTAGGATAAAGCCTAGTTTGCTGGAGGAAGAGGCGATGATCTACATTCCGATAGGTTTCGAGGTGGACGATATGAAAGAGTCGATTGAGATCGAAACGGAATTTGCGAGCTATTCGGCGACGCTTGAGCAGGTGGAAGATAAATTGATGTATCGCCGGTCATTGAAATTCAATGACATGATTGTTCCTGCCGAAGATTACGCAGAGGTGCAGGGGTTTTATCGTTCCATTATCGAAGCCGATCAGACTCCGGTGGTGTTGGCTCGCTCGAAGTCTTAATCGCTTTTCAATGAGGCAATTGAGGGGTCGGGGTCGGCGCTTACTCCGTACCTACAGCGTGCATAGGGTCTTGCTTCGGGCCCAATAAATGGCCGCTCGGAGATCGGCCGCTACCTTAGGGGGGCTAAAAAGTCCATTTTGTCGGACTCGGCTTACCAGGTCTTCCTAAAGGCCTATAGCCTTTAACCTTTCGGGCGAAGCGCCTCCTACCGAACCCAAGCGTAGATTGGGAAGGCTCTTAAGTGTTTGTCAGGGTCGTCGGGGCTGGTGAGGTAGCAGGTCTCGCGTGTTTTCTTCGAGGTGTCTTTGGGGGTTATGCGGAGAAGGTATTGGTGATTGGGTTTTTCTTCTACGATTTCGAAAATGAAA
The DNA here is from genome assembly GCA_028822375.1 of Opitutaceae bacterium. GTDB lineage: Bacteria > Verrucomicrobiota > Verrucomicrobiia > Opitutales > Opitutaceae > Pelagisphaera. The sequence goes on from JAPKDW010000098.1 coordinate 1,784, forward strand.
TTCGATTCTGCATTGTCCGCTACCTTCGAGAAGACGTCGGCGATCTTCATGGGATGCTTAGAGTGGATTTCGATTTCGCATTCTTTAGAAGTCGCGTCTTCGCCGATTTTCCAGAGCAGGGCGCGCCGCTTGAGTTGGATGAGTTGCGGGATATCGACGTTTAGAGTGAGCTTGTAACTTTGGGGACCGCCAGCTTCTTGGACCTCCACAGTGATCTCTTTGCGCTGCGGGCCGACGCGGCTTCCGATATCGAAAGTGGCGATCAGCTTACCGGTTTCGCCAGGAGCGTAAGTGTCTTTTTCGAGCGAGGGGACGGTGCAGCCGCAGGAGGCGGTCGACTTGGTAATGGTGATGCTCGAGTCGCTCGTATTGGTAAAGGGGTAGTAGGCATTCACTTCCCCTTGTCCGATCTCAGCATCGACTTCGACGATGGTCTTTTCCCAAGAAAGCGCGTTTCCGGCGATCACTGGAATCTGAATAAAGAGCATCGCGATGGCAGCGATGGTAGCATGGAGAATGGAGCGCTTCTTCATAAGTAGATTGAGATTGTGCAAATTGCCTCCATTTGTCCAACAAACTCCTTGCTCGCGCTGAGGCTTGGCGTTCTGATGCGCGGCATGACCGCATTTTCACGACCTGATGGCAGAAAAAACGACGAGCTTCGACCGGTTTCATTCGAAGCGGATTTCGCTCCTAATGCGACGGGCTCTGTCCTGGTATCGTTTGGAGATACGCGCGTGATTTGCGGCGCGTCTTTGGAAAAGCGGATTCCTGGCTGGATGCGCGCCCAGGGCGTAGAAGGCGGCTGGCTGACAGCGGAGTATTCTATGTTGCCGTACAGCACGCATGATCGCAAGCAGCGCGATTCGTCGCGTGGGCGTTTGGATGGCCGTTCGGTTGAGATCCAACGTTTGATTGGCCGTTCTTTAAGGGCGGTAATGAATTTGAAGAAGCTTCCGGGTTACACGCTTTGGATCGATTGCGATGTGTTGCAAGCCGATGGCGGAACGCGGACGGCTTCGATTACCGGAGCGTATTTGGCGGCTCGGCTTGCCGTGCAGAAGCTCATCGACGAGGGCAAGTTGAAGGAGAATCCATTCAGCGATTCGGTTGGCGCGATTAGCGTGGGGATCTATAAAGACAATGCAGTGCTCGACTTGCCGTATGTCGAGGATCGCGATGCGAGCGTGGATTTCAATGTCGTGATGACTGGCAAAGGGGAGTACGTCGAAGTGCAAGGCACGGGTGAAGAAGCGACGTTTTCCGAGGAGCAGCTAGCGAGCTTGCTTGCTTTGGCGAAAATCGGCTGCAAGGAAATCTCATCGATGCAAACGGCCTTTCTCTCAAAGCGCTTATTGGCGGGTTTGGGGAGCTGACACTATGACGCCAAATTCTTCGCGTATCTCTTTGATTTTTTCTCTGTCGGTTGCTTAAACCTCTATCTTTCCGAATTCGGGCCCAGAAATGAATATTCACGAATACCAAGCTAAACAACTATTTGAACAGTACGGCATTCCTTGCCCGAAAGGCGCGGCGACGAGCTCGAAAGATGAATTCGAGTCTTGCATCGAAAGCCTTGGCGAGGGGTTGATCGTTGTTAAATCGCAAATTCATGCCGGCGGGCGCGGCAAGGGAACGTTTACGGACGGCTTCCAAGGCGGCGTTAAGTTGGCGAAAACGAAAGCGGAAGCGCTGGAGTTCGCGAACAGGATGATCAACAACACCCTGGTCACTATACAGACCGGTCCTGCTGGTCGAGAAGTGAAAACGGTCTACTTTACCGAAGGCGCGGAAATCGAGAAGGAGTACTACTTGGCTATCCTGATGGACCGGGCGACTTCGGTACCAGTGGTCGTCGCTTCCACTGAAGGGGGAGTAGAGATCGAGAAAGTCGCCAATGAAACTCCCGAGAAGATTTTCAAGGCATTCGTCGACCCGACTATCGGGCTTCAGGCGCACCAAGCGCGCGGCATCGCTTTCAAGCTCGGATTCGAAGGTAAGCAAGCAGGAGCTTGCGCGAAATTGATTTTCAACCTCTACAAGATGTTCTGGGAAAACGACGCCGACATGGTGGAAGTGAATCCCTTGATCAGCACTCCGGATGGTGGGGTTTCGGCTCTCGACGCGAAAGTCAGCTTCGATTCGAACGCGCTTTATCGTCACAAGGACATCGTGGCTTTCCGCGATCTTAACGAAGAAGATCCGAAGGAAGTCGAAGCATCGAAGTTCGATTTGAACTACATCGCTCTTGATGGAAACATCGCTTGTTTGGTTAATGGAGCCGGGCTCGCAATGGCGACGATGGACATCATTAATCACTGTGGCGGCGAAGCGGCCAATTTTCTCGATGTTGGAGGAGGAGCGACTGCCGAGCAAGTAACGGCAGCTTTCAAGATCATCCTGAGCGATCCGAAGGTCGAAGGAATTTTGGTGAACATTTTCGGTGGTATCATGCAATGCGATGTGATTGCCCAGGGAGTGATTGAAGCGGCGAAGGCGGTAAGCCTCGATAAGCCATTGGTTGTTCGACTCGAAGGAACCAACGTCGAGAAGGGCAGGCAATTGCTAGCGGACAGCGGAATCGAGATCACCTCGGCCGACAGCCTGGCCGATGCGGCTCAGAAAATCGTCGACATTGTCGCCGCTAACTAGAACCACGTAATTAGAGATTTAATACAATGAGCGTACTCGTTAATAAAGATACACGCGTAGTATTTACGGGAATCACCGGCAAGTCCGGAGGCTTTCACGCCAAGCAGTGCATGGAATACGGCACTCAAGTAGTAGCGGGCGTAACGCCAGGCAAGGGCGGGCAGATATTCGATGAGAAAGTTCCGGTTTTCAATACGGTTACTGATTCAGTCGAAAACGAAGGAGCAAACACCGCCTGCGTATTCGTGCCGCCTCCATTCGCGGCCGATTCGATTCTAGAGTGTTTGGATGCAGGCATCGAATTGATCATCGCGATTACCGAAGGCATTCCGGTCAACGACATGGCGAAGGTGAAGAAAAAGCTTCTTGAAACCAACGCTCGATTGATCGGGCCGAATTGCCCAGGAGTCATTACTCCTGGCGAGTGCAAAATTGGAATCATGCCAGGCTATATCCATAGACCGGGTACAGTTGGTATCGTTTCGCGTTCGGGTACCTTGACTTACGAAGCGGTATGGCAAGTTACGAGCTTAGGCTACGGACAGTCGACCTGCATTGGTATCGGAGGAGATCCAATTAACGGAACGAATCACACCGACGCGATTAAGCTGTTTAACGAGGATCCGGATACGGAAGCCATCGTTATGATCGGCGAAATTGGCGGCGATGCGGAAGAAGCCGCGGCAGCCTACATCAAGGAACATGTTAAGAAGCCAGTCGCTGGATTCATCGCTGGAACAACAGCGCCTCCGGGACGACGTATGGGTCACGCTGGAGCGATCGTATCAGGCGGAAGCGGAACAGCGGAAGCCAAAATCGCGGCCATGGAAGCTGCCGGTGTTGTAGTGGCTAAGACGCCTTCCGATATGGGGACAGCGCTTCTTGAAGCCTGGGGCAAGTAATCCCCTAAGTTGGGCACAGGATTTTTATATAGCTAGGCTCTTAGGGGTCTGGCTTTTTTGTAGGGCTGGCGCGTGCGCCATGCCGCGTTGTTTGAGGAGTTGGCTACGCGGCACGGCGCAAGCGCCGGCCCTACGTTTTGGATGAGGCGCCCCTACAATCACCTTGGGTGCTTTGCATTGATCATGGCGAGCAGGTTTTCCTTAGATTTTTGAAGCTCGGGTCGGTTGATGCCTTTGATTATCTTGCGGGCCGCGGTGTGGTGCCCGGCTTCGAACCGGGCACGGGCCATGTAAAGTTCCATGAGCTGTTTTTGAGTGGGGTCACCAGGGAACTCTACAAGTTGCTGCCACTCTTCGATGCCGGCTTCCCAATTCGGTCGAGAGACGTCGAAGAAGCTTTGGGCGTAACGGAGTCGATAGGGCAAGTGGGTCGGCGTGAGGAGAGCAGCCGTCCGAAAGGACTCTTGCATTTGCAGGTCGAAGCTATCTGGGAGGAAGAGCTTATCGTCGATGAAGAATCTCTTGTATTCGAAAAGGAGGTTTCCAGTTTGGTAGTGGTAGAGAGGCTCGTTGGCGTCTAAGTCGATGGCCATTTGATAGAAGGCGAGCGCTTGGTCGTATCTGCCTTCTTCTGCGAGATAATTGCCGAGCTGATTTTTGACGATAGCGTGGTAGGGGTCGAGCTCGTCAGCTCGCATGAGCATTGCATTGCTGGCTTTGCGTTCGCCAGTGCGGTGCAGGAACATGCCGAAGGAGATGTATACGGGAGAATATTCTTTAGCGGCTCCGATTAGTTTTTCATAGCCGTCGACGATCGATTGGAGTTCAGCTTCAATGGATCGAACATCCTCGGTAGCCATCGCTTTCTGGTAGCTTTCGAAAGCTGCTGCTTCGCGCTCGCCGAGTCGCTTGAGCATGTAGGTGGCCATGGACTCGCTGGATTTCGGCTCGTCATCTTTGTCTTCGGCGTAAGCGAAAGGGATGACGGATAGAAACGTGAGGGCTATCGCTGTAGATAGGAATTGTTTCATGGAGATGAGTCGTTCGTATTGGAATAGCAGGCAAGAGCGAGAATTATTGGACGCCGAAATCGTGATAGCGTTCCATTGGGATGGCAACTAAGGTGACCTTTCCGTATGGGATTTCCTGTTCGAGAATACTTTGAAAGCCTTCTTGGAGACTGAAAAAGGCGTTTAGAATCTATTCGAGATGCGTGTCAATTGGGGTAAGCAGGCGCTGATTATCCTCCAAACGAGTTACCGGGAAGAGTCGTTCAACGCCGGCTCTCCGAAGCGAATCGTTTAGTTGCCGTGGTCGGCCTCTGACCGTCCGCCGAAATATTTCTCGCGGATCCAATCGGGTTGCCAGACGTCGAGAGAGCGTTCGATCTTGCTAAAATCGACCTCTTTAGGACCAGGATTGTCGACCGAAAGCGGCGAGGGATCCCCGACTCTTTTCTGCCAATCTTGCATGAGAGCGGTGAGCTGTTTGACGATGCCAGCGTAAGAGGGGTGTTCGGCAAGATTGTTCATCTCGTTAGGATCGTCGATCAAGTCGAATAATAATGTGTGATTAATTTTTGGATATTTGTGCAGTTTGAATCGGTCGTTGCGAACAGCTCGCATGATGTCCTGGAACGGTAGGAATATCGAATCGCGAACGCTGGCATCCGGGTTTTTAAAAAGCGTCGAGAGATCTTGGCCATCGATGTCGCTTGGGATGTCTACGTCGCATAGACTGTAAATCGTTTTGTGCAAATCGAGGATGTAGGTCATCGCATCGGTTTCTTCGCCCTGCGGAACGCCGGGTCCGGAAATGATGAGTGGGCTACCCATGCTGTGTTCGTACACGTTTTGCTTGCCGAGCAATCCATGAGATCCCATCGCGAGTCCATGGTCGGCGGTGTAGATGACGATCGTGTTGTCGCGTTCTTCGGAAGATTCGATTGCGTCTAAGATACGTCCAACCTGCGAGTCCAAGTGAGTGATGAGGCCGTAGTACTCGCAGAGTTGATCGCTGATCACATCATATTCGCGTGGGTGGGCGGAGAGACCTTCGTCGCGTTTTTTGCCGGATACGTGACCGTTGTCGAACGGATGATCGGGTAGGAAGTTTTCGGGAAGCGGCGGGCGGTTTTCGTAGTAGAGCTTTCGATACGATGGAGGCGGGTTGCGCGGGTCGTGCGGAGCGGTAAATGCGACGTAGAGCATGTAAGGCTGATCGCCGCTTTGATCGCCGATGAACTCGATGGCTGCGTCGGCGAAGTGGGTACTGGAAAAACGTGTGCCCAATTCCTTTTCGGTGAGAGAGCCGTCGGGTTTTAGTTCTTGCAGGGGTACCTTGGTGTGATCGGACATACCTCCCATGTAGATATTCTTCCCGGATTGGAATGAGCGGGCGAGCGTTTTGAGGCCATTATGCCATTTGCCGACCGCAAAAGTACGATAGCCGTTTTCTCCGAGTCGTTCGGGCAAAGTCGTTAAGCCTTCCCAGTTGCGCGTGTCCTTAATTCGGTGCCAGTAGCGACCGGTCATAAGCATGCTACGGCTGGCTACGCAAACGGCTCCGCTGTAGCTGCCGGCGCAATAGTTTCGCGTGAAGCTGAGCCCATTGGCGGCAAGGCGGTCGAGGTGAGGCGTTTGGATATACTCGTTGCCATGGGCACCGATTGTGTCTGGGCGTTGATCGTCGGCAAAAAGGAAAACAATATTGGGTCTATTTGCGGCGATAGCAGAGCTTATTAGTAGGCAAAAAGCGAATACGATTTTCATAGTAATGGAGGGATTGGTTTGCGTTAATGGGGGAGTCGAAGGAGCTTTGGGGAGAAGCGTCAATCGAAAAGGTGAGGCCGCGTTTTAACGTCTCATTTCGAATAGCATTTTCACTCGGTAGCTCGCTTGTCGATGATCGACTATTGGCGATGGATATTCAGCCCCTGAAGGAGATAGAGCCCATTTGTGAATCGCTTTGGCTGGCAAATCAGCGAGCTCTGGTATCCATTTTTTAATATATTCGCAGTTCGGGTCGAATCGTTCTTGTTGCCTCCATGGATTGAAAATCCTGAAATAGGGTTGAGCATCGCATCCGGTAGATGCGGCCCATTGCCAGTTACCGTTGTTTACGCAGGGATCGTAGTCGACAAGTTGTTGAGCGAAGTACCGTTCGCCCCAGCGCCAATCGACGAGTAGGTCTTTGACGAGGAATGAGGCGACGACCATTCGGACTCGATTATGCATCAAACCAGTCGCGTTGAGCTGGCGCATTCCGGCATCGACTATCGGAAATCCAGTAACTCCGCGTTGCCAGGATTCGAATTTCGTTGGATCGTTTTCCCACGGTATCGAATCGTATTTGTCCTTGAAGGCGTGTCCGAAGACTTTGGGGAAATTAAATGCTACGTGCGTTAAAAAATCCCGCCAATAGAGTTGCCTGACAAGCGGATGGTTGGCGCCCAGCTTTTCGGAAATGGTCCAATAGGCGTTTCTCGGCGAGCAGGTCCCGAATTTTAAGTGGGCGGAGAGTCCGGTGGTTTTTTCCAAGGCCGGGATATCCCTTTCGCTTTCGTAATGGCGATAGGATGAAATTTTCGCGAGTAGGCGATTCGCTGCCAAATAGCCGCCTGCGATGTGGTCGGGGTTTGATGGGGAGTCGCAGATAGCCTTGCAAATTGAGCGAAGGCTTGGGGTTTGCCTGACAGAGCTGAACTTTCCTGTACGACTTGCTAACGGGGTCGGCTTAGCGACGGGAAAGGTTCTGGCATTATTGTAGAAAGGAGTGAAAACGGTGTAGGGCGTGCGATCTTTCTTGAGGGCTTGTTCAGGCTCGACGAGCAACAAGTCGTTGCACGAGTGAAATTCGATTCCCTGATCGATGCAGGCTTTCTTCAATGCGAGATCTCTTTTAATGCTAAAAGGCGTGTAGTCGCGGTTGACCCAGACGGCTTTGATATTGAGTCGTTTGGTCCAATCGTTAGCCATGGCTTCGATGGAGCCTTGGAAAACGGCGAGTTTGGAGTGGTATTGTTGAAGCTGCTGATCGATTGCTTCAAGGGATTCGAGCATGAAGCGTAATCCCGGCACGCTCCTGTATGGGTGAGGATCGATTTGGGCTGAGTTGAAATGAAACGCAGGAATGACCTCTTCGGATTGAGACAGAGCTGCGTTGAGGCCCGTATTGTCGCTCAATCGTAGATCGCGTCTGAAAAGGAAAAGGGATTTCGAATAGGGTTTCATAGATCTGAAATTGTAGGTTGAAATTATGCCTCGTAGTGGGGGCCGGCTTCAGGGTGGGCTTCGAGGTATTCATCGATTGCGTCGATGAACGTGTCTCCGTACTGCTCGAGCTTTTTCATGCCGACTCCGCTAATATCGGAAAGCTGGTCTTCGTCGGTCGGGTAGTCGCGGGCCATTTCGCGTAGAGTGACGTCGGAGAAAATGATGTAGGGAGGAACGCCTTGCTCGGAGGCGAGCTCTTTGCGAAGTGTGCGGAGGATTGCGAAGAGCTCCTCGTTGCATTCGATGCCGCCGGTTGCTGGCGGACGAATTCGCTGTGTTCGTTCTTTGGGTACGCTCGGGCGAGTGAGTACTACGGATCCTCGATCTCGAAGCGTTTTTTTACCTTTGAGGGTTAGCTCCAGGACGCTGTGTTTTTCGGCGTTTTGACTGATGTACTCTTTGCGGATGAGCTCTCGGCCGATGACTTGCCATTCCGGGCGGCGGAAATCGGATCCGATATCGTAGGTGGAGAGTCGGTCGTGTCCCCACTTGATGACCTTTTCATTTCGGCTGCCTAGGAGGACGTCGACGATATGGTTCATGCCGACGCTAAATCCGCTGGCTTGCCGAACGCGGAAAATGCAGGACATGAATTTTTGGGCGGGAAGGGTGCCGTCAAACGTTTCTTTAGGGTTTTGGCAATTGTCGCAGTTCCCGCAGTTCGGTTGGGTCCAGTTTTCGGAGAAATAGCCGAGTAAAACGCGGCGGCGGCATTCGGAGGATTCCGAGTAGTGAACCATCTGGCGTAGTTGTTGCTTGGCTACGTCGCGTTCTTTGGCGTTGCTTTTGTCTGCGATGAACTGGAGCTGCTTGGCCACGTCGCCCGCGCTGAAGTAGAGGATACAATCGGCAGGCAGTCCGTCGCGTCCGGCTCGGCCGGTTTCCTGATAGTAGCCTTCGATATTCTTGGGCATATCTTGGTGGATGACGTAGCGGACATTGGGTTTGTCGATACCCATGCCGAAGGCGACTGTGGCGCAAATGACTTTAACCTCGTCGCGGATGAAGGCGTCCTGGTTTTCGGCGCGTTTGAGCGGGGTCATTCCGGCGTGATAGGCGAGGGCTTCAATGCCGTTTTGGCTGAGGCGTTCGGCGAGCGTTTCGGTGGCTTTGCGAGAGTAGCAATAGACGATTCCGCTTTCGAAGGGTTTGCTTTGGATGAAGCGGAGGATCTGCTGGAATACAGCCTGTTTGTTCTCGATCCGATAGGCGAGGTTGGGGCGATTGAAGCTTGCGACGAAGGACTTCGGGTTTTTGAGACTAAGCTGAGTGAGGATATCGCCCCGAACGCGATCGGTCGCGGTGGCGGTGAGCGCCATGAATGGAAGGTCGGGAAAGAGGCGCCGCAAATTGGAGAGTTGGCGGTACTCGGGACGGAAGTCGTGACCCCATTCGCTAATGCAGTGGGCTTCGTCGACGGCGAATCGATTGACCTTCCACTGCTTCAAGTCATCGAGAAAGCCGGAAAGCATGAGACGTTCCGGAGCAACGTAGAGGATGGCGTACTCGCCAGCAAAAAGCTTGGCGTAGCGTTTTCGAGCTTCGGTTTTGTTGAGCGAAGAGTTGAGGTAAGTTGCGTTGATGCCATTGGCTTTAAGGCCGTCGACCTGGTCCTTCATCAGGGCGATGAGTGGGGAGATGACGACGGTTAGGCCTTCGCCGAGCAATGCAGGGAGTTGGTAGCAGAGCGACTTGCCGCCTCCGGTTGGAAGGAGGGCGAAGACGTCATTCCCCGCCAAGGATTCCGAGATGATCTCTTCTTGGAGCGGTCGAAACTGGTCGTGGCCGAAGTAACGTTTTAGGAGGCCTCGAGCGGTTTCCATAAGACTTGTAGCAGGCATGGCGAGAAAGGTGAATGGTGAATGGTGAAGAGTGAAGAGCGAATTTGAGATTTTGAGCGGACCTTCCTAGAAATCTGTTTTTTTGGTCCATATGACTGAAGCAATGTTTCATTCGGGTGTGGAGCGAACGTAGAATTTGATTTCGGCGATCGCGCGATTTTGAAAATCATCTTGCATGCGGGCGGCGGGGCGGGTCGTATTTGGGGTATGAAGTTCATTTTGCGTTTAGGCCTCGTCGCAGGGGCGTTTGGATGGTTGAGCATGGCGTTGGCAGATGCGGACGCGGCTAAGGAAGCTCTTTACGAAGCTGCTCGCGATGCCGAAAAATCATTTGAGGAAGCGTATACGGCGGCAAAGGACGCGGGAGTTCTGGAAGCGTTTTTAATTGAGGCTCAGACGCTAAACTATCTTTCGACGGGAAATATGCCTCAATTGTACGAGAATCTCGGCAAATTGGAGGGAGTCATCGATTCGTTGGAATACGGAACGGACAAACCTTTTCACTCGGCCCGGCAGTTAATCGGAATGGTCGCGTCTATACGAGCGATTCAAGCTTACGAAGCGAATGACATCGAAACATTCGAGAAAGAGGCGGCCAAATCCTATGTTAATTCTCCTGAGTATAATGAAGCCTTTGGGTTGATGCGGCTGATGACGGAAGTTCGCCAAAAGGAAGTTCAGGAATCGGCAATGGCAAATTTGCGCATTCCGATGGATATGAAAATTGCGAGTGCTGATGGTGAGGAGAAAACGCTCACTCAGTGGCTAGGAGGAAACCAAGCGTTGCTAATCGATTTTTGGGCAAGTTGGTGCGGGCCTTGTATGCAGCTAATGCCGGAGCTTCGAACGAAAGCGGAATCGCTTCCGGATCAAGGGGTCGTGGTTATGGGAATGAATACCGATGCGGACGACCCGGTAGCGAAAGCAAAGAAGACCCGAGCGGATCATAAAATGGAACTGATGCCTTGGTTACTCGAACCCGAGAGTCGGCCTCTTAGTCAGATGCTAATGATCAACTCGATTCCGAGGATGATTTTGGTGAGTCCTGAGGGCAAGGTGCTCTACAACGGCCATCCTATGGACCCAGGATTGAAGGCTGCATTGGCGAAACTCGACGTGAAGATCTAAGGAGGGCGATTGGGTTTTTCCTCTTTTTTAGAGCTGGTCCTGCTCAGCGTGGACCATGCAGCGTTTGAAAATACGCGGCGCGGCGCAGGTGCAGGCCCGACATTGATTTGAAGATCTTTCTTGAAGGACGAAATTTCTTGGTGTTCCTCTGTGTGCTTCGTGGGAAAATAATCATTCTAAAAATGAAAATCGGGAATCTAGAATTAGAATCGAATTTGTTTCTTTCGCCGTTGGCCGGCTATACGAATTTGCCGTTTCGTTTGACGGTGAAGGGATTGGGTTCGTTGGGTTTGGTGACGACTGATTTGGTGAATGCTCGTTCGCTGCTAGAACAGCGTGCGGTAGCTTTCAAGATGATTGCCACCGATCCGCGGGAGCAACCGATGTCGGTGCAGCTTTTTGGAGGCGTGCCGGAGGAGATGCGCGATGCAGCTTTGATGGTACAGGAACGTGGAGCTCAATCGGTCGACATAAATATGGGCTGCCCGGTGAAGAAAGTCACCAAGACGGGGAGTGGCTCGTCGATGATGAAAGATCTCGGCGCGACGCAGGCTTTGGTTAAGGGAATGGTTGATGCTCTCGACATTCCCGTGACGGCGAAGATGCGATTAGGATGGGACGATCAGAATATCACCGCGCCTGATTTGACGATGGCGTTGGAGGACGTTGGCGTATCCGCGATTTTCGTACATGGACGAACTCGAGCTCAGGGATTCTCGGGTGGGGTTAACTTGGAAGGGATTCGCTCGGTCAAACAGGCTGTGAATTCTATTCCGGTGATCGGCAATGGGGATGTGACGACTGCGGAAGCGGCTCGCATCATGTTGCGCGATTCGGAGTGCGATGGAGTCAGCATTGGGCGCGGCGCTTTCTATAATCCGTGGATTTTCAAACAGACTCAGCATTTCTTGGAAACCGGCGAACAGTTACCCGATCCGACATTCAAGGACCGGATCGAATTGATGCGGGCGCACTTGAAACGGATGATCGAGTTTTACGGAGAGGGCCGCGGATGCGTGCAGTTTCGAAAAGTCGCTCCGTGGTATGCTAAGCGATTCGGGCCGTCGAAATTTTTCAAGGACCGTGTAGTGAGGTTATCTTCGCTGGAGGAATTCGAAGAAATTCTCGCTCAGTACATCGATTGGCGGAATCGATTTTGCAACGATACAGGAGAGTTGTTGGAACGGTACAGTCCAGGCGCTCAGTATTCGTCGATTACTGACGGCGTTAAGCAGGAAAGCATAAAGGTTCCCAAGGGAGCTGTGGAGAATTGGTAGAGCTTGTGACGGTCGTATAACCAAAAGCTCGGCTCCGAAGAGTCGAGCAGTGTTCATGATCAGATCAATTGAAGTTGATTAGGCCGCGCTAACTAGGGAAGCTGGATCGAGAATAAGGGCGATGTTCCCATCGCCAAGTATCGCTCCGCCGGATACGCCTTGTATTCCTTGCATCATGCTACCGAGGCTTTTGATGACGACTTCCTGTTTGCTAATCATGTCGTCGACGAGAAGCCCGCAAGGGCGACCTGCGGTTTCGACTACTACTATGGTAGCTTTTTTCGGATCGGCGATGGCATTTCCAAAATTCTTTCTTCTTCGGTTGGAGTTTCGAAAATACTGACGGGTTCGCTTGTTTCGATTTGCGGAAGTTCCGGTTCTTGACCTTGTTTAATAGCGATGAGACTTTCGGTAAGTTGGATCGAAAG
>JAPKDW010000099.1 GCA_028822375.1 Opitutaceae bacterium
GGCGACCTTCCCCAAATCTGTAGTTGAAATTTCGGATACACTCCTCAAAAACCCCGAGCGCATCCAACTCGACGTCGAATCCAAGCCAGCCGAAAATATAACTCAACGGGCGATCGAAGTGGAGCAGAACCAACGCACCGCCCTCCTCCGCCATTTACTCAAATCCGAAGAATGGACACGCGTCCTCGTGTTCGTAGCTACAAAACGCAGAGCCGCCAACGTAACCGCAAAACTTACCAAGCAAGGCATCCGCGCCTCCGTTCTGCACGGAGATCTCAAACAAGACCAACGCACGCGCGCTTTGGAAAACTTCAAGAACGGAAAAACGCAGGTACTGATGGCAACAGACCTCGCCGCTAGAGGAATCCATATCGAGCAACTGCCCTGCGTCATCAACTACGACCTACCCCGCTCGCCAACCGACTATGTTCACCGCATTGGTCGTACCGGACGCGCAGGCGAATCAGGAACCGCTATCAGCTTTATCACCGCCGAAGAGCACCGACACTTTCAGCTCATCGAAAAGCGTCACGACCTAGACATCGAACGCGAACGCGTAGAAGGATTCATTCCCTTAGATTGGGACCCCGACGCAATCCCAGTCCCCACCGCGCCCGTAAAAGGCAAACGCAAAAGCAAGAAGGACAAATCACGCGAAGCAGCCGCCCGAAAAGCGCACCTCAAACGCGAAGCAGCCGGAGAAAACCAAAAATCAGAGGAGAGCGAAACTCCCCTTCAAATAGCTACGCCGCAAAATGAAGTGGACTCAGCGGCGAACGAAATTCCACCCATAGAATCTGCCGAACCAGAGTCCAAAGAAGCGCCGGTTCAAGTCGAAGCTAAACCAGAACCTGCACCGGAGCCTGAAGCTCAAGCTAAGCCAACGCCGGAACCTGAACCCAAGCCGGAGCCTGAGCCTGAGCCCATCGAAGAAACGCCTCTCAAAACGGAAGCGCCCAGTCCTTGGGCTCAATCCCTGAAAAAGATCAGAGGCGAAGACTAGAGCAGAACTCGATCGTAGCATCTGGTATAGAGAGAGCCTCCGCGTAGGCTGCCCCCAAAAGGATTAATTCGACGCTTCTCCCGCAATAGATGTAACCTTTCGATGAGGTTATGGAGTAGGAAGCGTGTAGCATGCCCGGAGACACCAAAGAGCAGTCCTTCCCGAATGACCGTTTCATAACGTAGTCACTGAATAGCAATCCGCGCTTCGGGGATTCTGCGCGGCTTCGATCGGCAACCCCGAGCACAGTCGGGACGTTTTTCAGAAGGTGCGCCTAGTGCTTTGGAAGAGAACAATCTTCTATCGCGGCACAGCGCAAGCACTGGCCCTACCAGGAAGCTTTCAAAATCGGACCTAATTAACTGCGGCCTCGGCGATGCCGCCCTACCGATTCTTGGTCATTGCGGTTGAGGTAGTAGGAGCGGGTTTATCCCGCGATTTGTCCTATTATATCTTATGCGGTTCTGCTCTATCGCGGGATAAACCCGCTCCTACACTGACTTATTGGACTGCCGCTTAGCGGAATTGAAAGGCGTACAGATCGGCGTCCTTGAGTTCGAAATAGATTTGCACAGGCTGCCCTGCGTGAGCGGACAAGTCAGGCTGGTTATTCCAAACGATGGTCTTGGCGACCGAGTCGCCGAAATAGGTCGGACAGTCCTCTAGCGAAAAACCGGGGAGGGCCTTGCCTTCTATATCTCGGATTTCTACGCGAATGCTTCCGGCGGCTGAGGTGGAGAAATTGAGTTGGAGAGAGTCGCCTTCGAAGATAATCGGTTTGCTTAGTAAAGAGCCGCCTTTCCAATTCGCGGAAACGGAGACGAACCCGTCCAGCCGTAGCGTATAGCGACGCAGAGCGCTGCCCTTTCCGTGCCAATAGTTTTCGAGAGCGTAGAGCGATAGTTCGTTGGGAGTGCCGGGAAGGTGAGAAGCGGTTTCGACAAGTCCCCAGGCTAGGGAATGAGCGCCGTAGTGCCAGGTTCCCGGGCGTTCCGGTCCCGGACGGTTAAAGGCCTCATCCCAACGTTTAAATTGGGCTCCATTCCGACTGGCCATAAAGAGGCTTTCGCTGAGAGCCTGGCCGTAGCGAGGATGAGCGGCTGAGCGGAGTTTTCGGTTTTCTGGATCGGGCAGCGCTTTCAGAGGAGCTTCGTTTTCGCGTTCGATGTATCGGAGAGGAAAACCGATTAGGATGTGAGGGGCTCGATGGTAAGAGAAGACGCCGTTGGTATACATCTCTTGGGGCGGAGAGCCCTCGTAGGTCAGGTCGATGAGGTTCTCCCAATTCTCCAAGTCCTTCGAAGTTCCCGTGCGAACGGAGCGCATGCCCTTCGGCTTCCATTCGGTGTCGTTGATTACTCCCTCAGGTGAGGTTCGCCAGTAAGCGCGGTAGTATCCATTAACTGGATCCCAGAAAGCGAGGTTCTGGGAATCGAAGGCGCCTTTCAAACGAAGAATGGGTTCCGGCAGGAAGGGGGACCACGAAAATCCGTCTGCTGATTTCAGTACGATGAGTCCATTAGGTGTTCGGGAACGCAGAATCGCTTTATACTGGGCGCTGGTGGGCGTGTTTGGATTCGCATCCTTGAAGATCGCCGTGTGGGCGGCATCTACGTTGAGACCCTCGATAGGGTCGCTCGTAATCGTAATATTGTTCTCCTTGGAGCCGTTAAATTCGTGGAGACCTAGGTTGGGCTTTCGCCAGATAATACCATCGTCGCTTTCAGCGTAGCAGCAAAACCGCGGATGGATTTCAGTGTCCAGCTTTCCGTCCGGAAATTCGAGTTGCATGGCCTTGTAGTACATCCGGTAAAGGTCGCCGTCTTTGAAGATGCTATGATATCCGCTGCCGGTTCCTTCCCAATCGGCGTCGTGAACAATAGCTATTTCGCGAGGAGTTGGATGGTTGAGTCGGAGGGCGATCTCTCCTTCGAGTTCTTGAATGAGGTAGTCGTCCACAAAGAGCTCGCGGCGAGAACCAACGTCGATGGGACTCGCGGCCATCGAGAGAACAGGGAGGAGGAGGAGGAGGAGGCAGAAAACGGATTTCATGATAAAAAGCATGGCGAGTGAATTGGCCCAGGTCAAACGAGCCTTTTACTCCCTTCGGGTAAATACCTCGAAGCCTGTCGTCGTCCCCGACTTGTCGGGCGCTTCGTTTCTGACTTTGGTAGCGGCCGATCTCCGAGCGACCATTGTCGCCAATCCATCGGAACGACTTAGCCCTCCAGCTACAAGATATGGCCGCTCGGAGATCGGCCGCTACCTGAGAATACCTTTGGGCTCTTTTCTGCGACCCAATCATCAATAGTCAGGTGACCAAAATCCGACTATTGCAAAACGTAACATTAATATCAAAGCGTTTACTAGACGGATCTCTCGCAATGAGATAGTCTCCGGCAACAAATCATGCCGTCTAGCTATATCCCAATATCCATTGCCTACGTTTCAATTGCTCTCTCGAGCGCTCTCGCAGCCGATGAAGTCTCATTCAACCAAGACATAAAGCCGATCCTATCTGATCGTTGCTTCAAGTGTCACGGTCCCGATGCGAAGAACCAAGACTCGGAGTTTCGACTAAACACGCGCGAGCAAGCGACGGCGGATTTAGGAGACGAGTTCTTCGGAATCGTCCCCGGCAATATTGAGGAGAGCGATCTTCATTGGCGCATTTGGGATGAACTCGAAGAAGATGTCATGCCGCCTCCAGACTCAAATCTCTCTCTCAATGACGATGAAAAAAAGCTCTTGGACAAGTGGATCGAACAAGGAGCGCCTTACGATACCCATTGGTCGTTTAAGTCTTTGCCGCGTTCCGTTGAAACGCCCGCAAACGATTCGAAGTGGGTACGCAATGAGATCGATCAATTTGTCGAAGCAAAGCTCGTTGAGAATGAGCTGAACCCAGCAGTCGAATCGTCCAAGGAGAAATGGCTACGACGAGTCAGCTTCGACTTGAGCGGATTGCCGCCGACAATCGAAGAGATCGAGGCCTTCCTGGACGACGATTCGCCGCAGGCGTTCGAGCAGGTCGCCGATCGGCTCTTATCATCGACTGCTTATGCGGAACGGCTGACGAGCGAATGGCTCGATGTGGCGCGCTACTCGGATTCTTATGGTTACCAGCGCGATGATGAACGCTTTGTTTGGCCTTGGAGGGATTGGGTGATCGATGCCTTCGCCAAGAACATGCCCTATGATGAATTCATGACGCTTCAGCTCGCGGGCGATTTGCTGCCGAACGCCACTCAGGCCGACATCCTCCCAACGGCCTTCAATCGGTTGCATGCCCACAAGAAGGAGGGCGGGATCGTTCTAGAAGAGTACCGAGTCGAGTATGTCGCAGATCGGACCCAGACCTTTAGTTCCGCGTTTCTGGGGCTCACGATGGAGTGCTGTCGTTGTCACGATCACAAGTATGATCCCATCCCGACGCGCGACTACTACCAGCTCAGTTCCTTTTTCTCCAATGTGGACGAGGCGGGGCAGATTTCATTTTTCACGGATGCAGTGCCGACGCCGGCGATGCCGTTTTCGACTCCGGAGCTTGATGCGGAGCTCGCCAAGGCGCAGCGGGAGATCGATGAAGCTGAAAACAAAGTAGATGCCTTTCGGATGAAAGCGGGTGAATCAGAAGCTTTTCGGGAGTGGCTCGAGAACCGGCCCGACTTGCGCTGGCCAGGATTGGTCGCCGATGTGCCTTTTGATGCGAGCGCTGAAGGCGAAATAATCAATTACGCGAGTACTGAGAATCCAGGGAAAACGAAAGACGTAAATTCCATTGAAGCTGGCGTATATGGAAATTCGATACGATTTACAGGGGACGATGCGTTGACCCTTCCCAAAGTCGGGCATTTCCCGCGCGAGCAGCCGTTTAGTAGTTCATTGTGGATACGGGCGGATGAAATCAGGGATCGCGAGAATATTTATTCTCGCTCAGCGGGCGCCGACGATTCGGCGAGTTTAGGTTACGAACTCCTTCTGCTCGATGGCAAATTGACCGCCTCGCTGATTCATTTTTGGCCAGGCAACGCTGTGAGAGTTCAGGCTAAGGAGGCGATCACCGCCAAAGACTGGCATCATGTCGTCGTGACTTATGATGGTTCCAGTCGAGCCAAAGGGATTTGCATCTACTTGAATGGAGAGAGCTTGGAACTTGCGGTGGTTAAAGATCACCTGACTCGCCAAATCACAGAATGGAAGGTGGCAGAAGACAGCGGTCGAAAACAGCTCGTTTTTGGACAGCGTTATCGAGATCGTGGCTTTAAGAATGGGCAAGTCGATGAGTTTAAGATGTTCGAGCGCGAACTGGCTCAAGCAGAAGCGATTCAGCTATTCGATCAGAAGCATCTGGCGCAGCTGCTTCGTTCCAATCTTGCGGGACTCGACAAAAACGAGCGAGCTGAGTTATTGGACTACTACTTGGCGACGGGCAGCGATGAATGGAGCCAATTGCAAACGACGCAGCAAGCCGCCAGAGAGAAGTGGAACCAGAAGATGGATACGATCCCAGGTATTTCGATCATGCGAGAACGGTCTGATCCTAGGCAGAATTATATTCTAGAGCGAGGCCTGTATGATTCCCATGGCGAAGAGGTGACGGCGAATACGCCCCACGCCTTGCCTCCGTTTCCTACGGATATGCCGCGTAACCGACTCGGTTTAGCTCGCTGGCTGACGGATCCCGATCATCCTTTGACTGCCCGCGTGGCGGTGAACCGTTATTGGCAGATGATTTTCGGAGAAGGGCTTGTACGAACTCCAGAGGACTTTGGAAGCCAGGGCGCTCCCCCAACTCACCCGGAGCTACTCGATTGGCTATCCCGCGACTTCGTGGATAGCGGGTGGGATCTTCGGCAGCTTTTAAAGCAGATGGTTCTGTCTTCAACTTACCGCCAAAGTACCTTCACGGACGACGCCACGCGACGAACGGATCCAGAGAACCTTTATCTCAGTCACAGTAATCCAGATCGAATCACCGCTGAGATGATACGCGACAACGCGCTCGCCGTAAGTGGCCTATTGGTCGATCAGGTCGGAGGGGAACCCGTTAAGCCTTATGATCTCGCCGTCTCGTTTAAACCCTTGGATCACGATACGGGGGATGGCTTGTATCGAAGGAGCTTATACACGTTTTGGAAACGCAATGCGCCCGCTCCTGCTATGGTGGCTTTTGATGCATCGAAGCGGGATGTGTGCTCCTTGAAACGTGAAGCGACCGCATCGCCGCTGCAGCCGCTCGTTACTTTAAATGGACCGCAGTTCGTCGAAGCCGCCCGCGTACTTGGGGAAAGATTACTGCTTAAACATGAGGGCAATCGAAAGGCCTTGATCAAAGAAGCGTTTTTAAAACTTACGAGCCGGAAGCCCGATGCGAAGGAATTGAAGGTATTGCTGCGGCTCTATCAGGCTCAGCTCGATGAGTTCGAAGGGAAATCGGCTGCGGCAGATTCTTTGCTGCAAATGGGAGATGCTCCCTCGGAACTCTCGCAAAGCAAAGAAGAACACGCGGCCGCGACGATTGTGGTGAACGCCTTGATGAACTTAAACGAATCACTCATACAACGATGAAAAACCCACTTTGCACAGGATTCGAAGATCCGAAGGACATTACGCGTCGCAACTTTCTAAATACATTCGCGATGGGTCTTGGCGGAATCGCTTTGGCCGACATGATGAACCCGCTCAGCGCGGCGACCGAGCAAGGGTTCCCGATGGGAACCCATTTCGCTCCCAAGGCGAAACGCGTGATTTATCTCTTTCAATCGGGCGGACCTTCTCAGCTCGATCTGTTTGATCACAAACCGCGCCTGAACGCGGAACATGGAAAAGAGCTGCCGGATTCGGTGAGAAATGGTCAGCGATTGACGGGAATGTCTGTCAATCAGGCGAGTCTTCCATTGGCCGGATCGCCGTTCGAATTCAAGCAGCACGGGAGCAGCGGCGCGACGATCAGCGACCTGATGCCTCACCTCTCCGGCGTGGCGGATGATCTTTGCTTTATCAAATCCATGCATACGGAGGCGATCAATCATGGCCCAGGCGTGACCATGATGCAGACCGGTTCTCAATTTCCTGGTCGCCCTACCATGGGCTCATGGTTGTCTCACGGGCTAGGTTCGATGAACGAAAATCTGCCCTCCTACGTTGTGTTGACGACTAAAGGGGCGAAAGGGCAGCCTTTGGGTTCTCGTTATTGGGGGAGCGGTTTCCTTCCCGGTCAGCATGATGGAGTTCGTTTTCGTTCAGATAAAGATGCGGTTTTATATTTGAATAATCCTGACGGAATCAGCCGCGATGGACGACGCGCGACGATCGATCATTTGGAGGAACTGCATCAATATCAGATGAAGAAACATTCCGATCCTGTATTGGAAAATCAAATTCAGCAGTATGAGATGGCGTTCCGTTTACAGGCATCCGTGCCGGAAGTAACCGATATGAGCGGCGAATCGGAAGCGACCTATAAGCTCTACGGGGAAGACGCCCGCACTCCAGGGACCTTTGCGGCCAACTGTCTGCTTGCGAGGCGGCTCGCGGAAAAGGGCGTCCGCTTTATTCAACTCTTTCACAGTGGTTGGGACGGGCATTCGGATCTTCCCAAAGGAATTAAAAATAAGACCAAGCAAAGCGATCAAGCCTCAGTGGCTCTTATCAAGGATTTGAAATCGCGCGGGATGCTTGAGGATACCTTGGTCGTCTGGGGTGGAGAATTTGGACGTACGAATTATTGCCAAGGCAAGATGACCAAAGACAATTTCGGTCGTGATCACCATCCGCGCAGTTTTACCACATGGATGGCCGGTGGCGGAGTGAAGCCGGGGTACACGCACGGTAGGACGGATGAGTACGGCTACAATATCGTACAAGACCCGGTGCACGTGCATGACTTTCACGCGACCTTGCTGCATCTACTAGGGATCGATCACAAGCGCCTGACTTTTAAACATCAAGGTCGTCACTTCCGCTTGACCGATGTGCATGGTCATGTCGTCAAAGAGGTTTTGGCGTAGGTTTTCAATTGCCTCCACGCAGGCAATTTCACAATACACTCAACGATCTCCTGCATAACATCTTCAATCATTTCCAAATGCGTCACTCCTCTCGGACGCGCATCAAATAGGATTTCCAAGCTCGGAATCACATTACTCTCCGCTGTCGCGCTAATCGCTAGCTCAGCAGAGGAGCGTCCGAATATTCTATTCATCGCAGTAGATGACATGCGCATGAACCTGGGGTGCTATGGAGACAATGTGGCAGTCACTCCAAACATAGATAAGCTCGCATCCAGAAGTCTCCTTTTCACACGCGCCTATTGCCAATTCGCGAGTTGCAATGCCTCACGCGCGTCCGTAATTACAGGACAAAGACCGGATACGATATCAGTTTGGAAACTGAATACTCACTTTCGAGATACAGCTCCGGACGTCGTAACAATGCCTCAGCATTTTAAAGCGAACGGCTATCATACCGAGGCCATCGGCAAGGTACTTCACAACTACGGAGCGAAGCAAAAGGACGATGAGCTATCCTGGTCAACTCCCGCCCGCTTGGATAAGATTAGCCATTTCAAAGACTACGCCCAGGATTCCAACATCCCCAAAGGATCCGCCAAAAAGACTATCGTAGCTGAAAAGCCCGTTAATGAAGATCACGCCTATGTGGATGAAAAGATCACCAAGGACGCAGTAGAGACAATCAAAAGACTCGCAGAGCAGGACGTGCCCTTTTTTCTAGCAGTGGGCTTCATGAAACCCCACTCGCCCTACAATGCGCCCAAAGAATATTGGGATCTCTATCAGCGTGAAGACATGAAAGCGCTATGCTCTGAAACGCGTCCCGAGGGCGTACCCGATTTAAACTGGTGGGATTCAATCGAGATCCGAGGTTTTACCGACATACCCGACAAGGGCTCCATTCCACCTGAAACGGCTGCCAGAATGCGGCATGGCTACTATGCTGCCACCAGCTATGCGGACGCCAACATTGGTAAAGTGATAAACGCACTCGAAACCTCTGGCGCGGCCGACAACACAATCATCGTATTCTGGTCGGACCATGGCTACCACTTGGGGGAGAATGGTCATTGGGCAAAAGTAACCCTACGCGAGCTGGACGCCCAAGCGCCACTGCTCATATCCCTTCCTAGTAAAGAATCTGCGAATACAAATGCGATCGTAGAATACATCGACCTATACCCCACTCTAAGCGAACTTTGCAGCCTACCTCAACCAACCGACATAGATGGTAAGAGTTTCGTGCCCGTACTCGAGAATCCAAAATCCGAGTTCAGGCAAACTGCTCTAACTCAAGTTTGCCGTCCCTGGTCCCCGAATGCACCCATAGAAATCATGGGCTATTCCATTCGAACGGCGGACTATCGATACACCCAGTGGATCGATCACAATAGCAAAGCGATGATTTCCGAAGAACTATACGAGCTTGAGAAGGATCCCTTTCAACGAGTTAACGTCGCTAAAATGAGTGAATCGAGCGATACTCTATTTACTCATCGGGCACTATTAAACAGCGCCAACTCAAGAAATTAAACGTATCCACAATCTTCGTTAATCGCGAGCTAGACCATTTCTCGCGACGTATCGTCGAGCGTAAAGCGTCAAACTTGCCCCAACACCCAACATAACCACAGCAACTCCACCAATCGCGATTCGACATTCGATTGGATTGGGAATTAAGAGTAAAATAGAAACGGATCCCCCATTCCCAAAACCTCGGATGGGCGTAGCTTCCTGCCTCAGCTTAAAGAAAACGCAAAGAACGCTCGCGACTGCGATATTCATGTCGTATTCAAAAAATGGCCTTAAGAAAGCTCCCTACCGCTGCTTCGTACGCGATCAACGTTGGAAGCTCTACTCGGACGGCGCTCTTTACGACGTACCCAATGATTGGCTAGAGGAATCGCCCGCAACCGGACCAGAAGCCGAAAAAGCTCGTCAACGCCTTCAGGCAAGGCTCGACCGCATCCTAAGCGATGCCCCTCAAGGACAAATACAATTCTAAAGAATTGTTCAGCAATCCGTAGGGCCGGCGCTTGCGCCGTGCCGCGATAGAAGATCGGTCTTTAAAAAATAGACAGGCCCAACGCTCCAGCCCTACAAATCGTAGGTCTTCCGAATCAACCGACGAGCTTCTGCATTCTCCTTTTCGTCTAACACCACCGACGTGCCAATCGCAGTATCCAATTTTTCGACGAGTTGCGCAGCTACTTGGTAGGCGACCACTTTGGTGACATCCGAAGCCAGCATCCACCCCTTTTCCATTTCCTTCGAATACAGAACCATGGTATCGACGACCAACGACTCCGTTCGCGGAAAAGAGTCGCACATCAAATTCCAGGGATTCGAATTTCGATCACCCGAACGCCTAAAGTCCGTCCTCAAAAGAACCGACGGAATATCCACGAACTTTGCCGTCATAAATTCCGCTACTGTACCCGAATCCAAATCACTCCCATCAAACTGGAAAATCGCCGCATCGCATCCTAGCAAAGCCGCATAATCGATATCTCGAATGACTTTTGCCTCCAGTGACGGCAACTCCAAGTCTTGAGGCAATACAGGTCTATATCGTCCACTAGAAACCGCACTGAGAGATTCCGACAGTAGCGCGTTTCCAGCTATATGTTTAAGATCGAATAACTCACCCGCTAGGTAAACGGTGTATCCATTTTCTTTGTTCACAGTTTCTTCCAAAATATCATGGGATTAGATTTGCCGCTATAATTGCGGTGAGGTAACACGCGACCATTATCCTCAAATAATAGAGAATTGCCGAGAACGTGCAGAAGAAAATGATTATCGGCAACACCGTAAACGCAAAACCGAAAGTACCCACCGTGTCGCTGGCCATGAAGTTGGAAAAATCGAAATAGCCAGGATTCGATTCGGCTTCCGATTGAGCATTAAGGTTAAAGCCGCACAATAGCGCTGCAGCTACGAATGAGCTAAGGTATCTTTTCATTATATATATTTTAGTAAGTGGTTAATGTGTTTAAGAGCTGCCAAAACATTCGATATCCGCAGGGCCGGAGCTTGTGCCATGCCGCGATAGAAGATTGCTCTTTACTACGCGGCATGGCGCAAGCGCCAGCCCTACCTCGAAAACTCGAACCTATTAAGCAGTCTCCTAGAGATACCTACACTTACACGCCGCCTTATCACAAAATTGCAGAAAAGATCCGAACGATGAAAAACGACCCTCCTTTACTCATTCTCCGGATCGACCTCTACAAACGGATCATCGTTCGGCGAATCCCAAGAATAGGTGATCCTCATCGGCCGACAACACACTTCGCAATCGGTCGTCAACGTTACTGGCTGCTCTTCGAAACCAGGCGCTTCAACGTCAATTGATTGCCAACAATACGGACAGGTAATACGTTCGCTATTCACTTCGTCAACAATGCCTGAATACGCTCTCTGATCAAACTCGTTAATGGCCCGACTCCCGTCTTGGGATTCAGCTGATGACCGTTAAGGAATTCAGCCAAATCAATGGGGACGTCAAACCGGATTACAACCTTCCGTTTGCCCAAGTATCGCGCTTTGCCCAGAACATCCTCCTCCAACTTGAAAAGAGTCTCCGCAATGCGATCAATCGACGGATCCTCGCTCAGGTAAGTACCAGGATAACTGTAGAGCTGATGCGCCATGTACACTCGATCCAGCTGATCGTACAATTCACGAATACGCTCAGGGCTAAGGTCCTCCAACTTCCCCGTAAGCTCTTTACGAATAGTCGCTCGCAATGCCTTAATTCGTTTTGGAATAGACAATGCCTCATTAGAAATCCCTTGCAGGCCTTCAACATCGCTGACTATCGCTTGTCTTAAAAATCGGATACGTTCCACAAGCTCGCCTTCTCGAGATTCACCCAAGAGCTCTTTCTCCTTAGTCGACAGAATAGCAGCCCCTAAAGCGAAGATGCGCTCAACAGGATTGTCATTCTTAAGAGATCCCAGAGAAACGTGTTTTTCCAAAGCGCTTAATCGGTCCGAGAAAGTCGCTTCCACGGAAGGATCGTAGTTGAGGGATATCGATGCCGGAACCACAAAACCTTTTCGTCCCTCCGGAAGATTCGAAGAAGCCCTCAATACGATGCTCGCCACGCCTTCGTTCAATTCGTCCAAAGATTCCTTGTGATGATAAATCTCGCCCTCCGGAAATATCACCAATGGGAAACGCGCTTCCTGCAGAACCTTGATCGCCATCTTGATAGAACCAATATCCCCTCCTTCTCGGTTCACCGAAAAAGCACCGCCACGCTGCAACACGAATCGATGAAACCAATTTCGTTCGAACCCTTCGCGAGCCGCCATAAAATGAAATGCAAACCGACTCCGGCGCCCAGCCGTTATCATCAATGCCGGGTCGGCGTGATCCGCATGATTCGGCGCGACCAACACCGATTGCCTCTCGCGAACCAATCGCTCCAAACCTTCTTGGCCCGTTATGCGAACAGCGGTTACCTGATGCTCGAATCGAAGCGATAAACGCGTTAGAAGATGCAGTACTGGCCTGAACGCCCGCGAGTACTTCGGAGGCATGAATCGATACGGGGTCTGGGGTCTGAGCAAGTTCATAAGGGTGGACTCTTCCTCGACGCTAGAACTTCCTAGACAGGATGCAAGCCTCTCCAAACACCCTCATTCTTTCGGAGTTCGACGAACCCGATCTCCTACCGATAGACCGACCAGAAGAACATTGCCAACACACAGTCATATTAACACTTGAACACTTCCGAACCACCAACAACCTAACACGTGTATGGATAAGCTTACCCGACGCATTCTCGCTACCTCGTTAATCGCGCTATTTTGCTCAGTCACCTTCGCAGACGACTGGAAGCCACTTTTCAACGGCAAGAATTTCAACGGATGGAAACAGCTCGGTGGCGTTGCCAAATACGAAATCAAAAACGGCGAAATAATCGGCCGCAGTGTTGCCGGAACGCCTAACTCCTTCATGACGACTAAGAAGGACTACACTGATTTCGTACTCGAATTCGAAGTCTGGGTTCAAGATGGCCTAAACTCGGGTGTTCAATTTCGAAGCAACACCAAGCCCAATCCAGATCTCCCCGACGGACGCGTCTATGGCTACCAATTCGAATTGGACACGGCAGAACGTGCATGGACTGCTGGCATCTACGACGAAGCGAATCGCGGATGGCTCTATCCGGTCGACTACAACGAGCCCGCTCGAGCGCTCTTCAAACACGAACAATGGAATAAGGCGCGAATCGAATGCGTCGGCAATGAAGTGCAGACTTTCCTCAACGGCCAACCCGTCTCGCACATCGTCGACGAAAAATCGATCACTGGATTCATTGGTCTACAGGTTCACGGCATCGGAGATAAGCTAGATCACGCCGACTTTCAAGTACGCTGGCGCAACCTCCGCATCAACACCAAGTCTCCAAAACTCACTCCCGATCAAGGTATCTATATCCGTAACGTCGCTCCCAATACGCTTAGCCAAACCGAGAAAGAACAAGGCTGGAGTTTCCTTTTCAATGGTCGCAATACTACCGCATGGAAATCAGTCAAAGGAATCAACCCCTTCTCCGCGAAGGACTGGGAAGTTAGCAACGGCGAGCTCACTATCCAAGCCGGTTCCGAAGCAGGTGGCATCATCACCAAGAAAACCTACGGAGCCTTCGAACTCGATTTCGAATTCAAGCTCACCGAAGGCGCAAATAGCGGCGTAAAATACTTCGTTAATAACCACGCCGAAGCGGGCGAAAACGCCAAGTATCTAGGCCTTGAATACCAAGTGCTCGACGACAACAAACACCCGGACGCGAAAATGGGAGTCGTAGGAAATCGTACCAGCGCTTCCTTATACGACCTCATCCCCTCTTACCGAAAGGTTCACACCCGCAAGGTTCCCTTGAATATCGGCAAATGGAATCACGCTCGCGTAATCGTGCAACCTGACGGCAACGTTCAACACTGGCTCAATGGATTCAACGTCGTCGAATACGAACGCGGCTCGAACATTTTCAATGCTCTCGTGGCTCGCAGTAAATACAAGGATGTCAAAGGATTTGGCCTAGGCGAAACCGGCCACATTCTGCTCCAGAATCACCACGACCACGTAAGCTACCGCAGCATCAAAATCCGCGAGCTTTAAAGAGACTCCCCGAGAGTATTCAAACGGGTAGCGGCCGATCTCC
>JAPKDW010000100.1 GCA_028822375.1 Opitutaceae bacterium
TATCGATTTGGACAGGGGCTCGACCGTGAATACCGGCGGATCGATAATAATCTCCCTTCGAAACACCACCAACGATTTCTCGGAGATAGATGTAGAATAAACATGCTCCCCATCTGGACTAGCCATAACAGTCAACGTGCCATTCAAACCTTCAACGCCTTCTTCTGTATTGAAAATACTCTGATCGTAAACGAGCTCTCCTGTATCCACATCACGCGACAAAACCGTAATTGCATCATCGAAAAAAGCGGCTACATAAAGAAATTTTCCATCCGCGCTCATGGCGACCGAGTGTGCTCCATCTAGTCCCTCTACTCCATCAATTCCCGTTTGCTGAGTAGAAACGAATTCCAAAGCCCCAGTCTCGTCGCGATTAAACGCCGTGAGCGCATCATCGTTCCAAGCGACGACATAAACCTGGTTACCATCAGGACTAGCCAACGCCGAACGCGGCCCCTGCAATCCGCTCACCACGTTATCGACCGCATCGCGACCTTCGTTTACAATCTTTGAATTATACGTAAGTAAACCCGTATCCAAATCTCGATTATAGATTGAAACCGCGTCTTCGTCCCACAAGGCCACGTAAATATTCTTTCCGTCCGGGGCCACCGTTAGGAAATGCGGAGCGTCTAATGCGTTGATTCCATCCTCTCCGTTTTTCACGCGACCCAAGAAGCCAACCACACCCGTCGAAGGATCGCGGCTAAACAACGCTAATGCATCGTCGTCCCAGCCTGCTACATAGAGGTTTACTCCGTCAGGTGAAATCGATATCGAGCGAGCTCCATCCAATCCATCCACGCCAAACTCTCCATCTTTGATGCGTCCTTCGTAAGTCAAAGCCCCCGAAAACTCGTCACGTGAAAATGAAACCAAGGCGTCATCGAACATCGATACCACATAAAGGTTTTTCCCGTCAGGCGATAGATCCAAAGAACGAGCCCCATTAAGCCCTTCAACGCCATTTTCTCCATTCTTCGTCCGCGAAACGAAGATCAATGCTCCCGTTTCTTTGTCTCGCGAAAAAATGCTAATCGCATCGTCATTCATTGAAGCTACGTACAAGAACGCGCCGTCTGAAGAGAGCTTCATATCGTAGGTTCCATCCAGCCCATCCACCCCGCTTACACCATCGACGTGGGCTTCAATGAAAACCAATTTCTCCAATGGCTCTGGAGGCGGTTCTTCTACTTCTTCCGCAGGTTCTTCGTCGACAGGCGGTTCTTCCTCCTGTCCTTGAACAACAACAGCCCCTCCCCCAAGGAGGAACCAACTAACCAGGAACGGCCAAATAAAACTAGGCAAAAAGCATCTCATCGGAACTGTTGCCTTTAACAAAGCATGAGCCATGCCCTTGCCTCGGATTAGCAATTCATTTACTAGATTTCCCAATTTCTGCTAATCCGATCCCAAACTAACACAATCGTAGTTCCCCCTTGCCAGACGAGCGGCCTTTCTTTCTCTTTTAAAGCGTAAAAATGGGACCTAAACAGCTATACCTCCACACCTCGAATCGTATGGAAAACCTAGCGGAGCGACTGGTGGAAGTCACCACCAATCAGCCCCTTAGCTCCACGCTTTCCCAAGAGAGCGTCATGACGCTCAACCCCGGCATCGCTCGATGGCTTCGCTTCGAAATCGCCAAAAAGACCGGCGTGGCCTTCGGCTGGGATTTCCCCCTCCCTGGCAAACTCTACAAGCAACTCCTCTCCGGAATTACTCCCACCTTCGAAGAAGACGGCTTCTTTAACGAAAACGAAGCACGCTGGCGCCTTTCGGAAATCCTAACCCGCCTCGAAGACCGTCCCCGCTTCGCCGACCTGCGTTCCTACTGCGCCGTCACCTCCCCTACCCGCCGTTTCAGCCTCGCCTGCCGCCTTTCTCGCCTCTTCGACGAATACCTCGTCTATCGGCCTGAACAGATCATCGAATGGGAAACGGGCGACATCCCTGGCTACGACTGGCAAGGCGAACTCTGGAAACGCCTCATCCGCAGCCTCTATAAAGGAAACCGCGCGCCGCGCCACCTCGCCCGACATTGGCACGAGCTCAGCCAATCGGACCCTAACACGCTTAAGCCCGATCTCAGCGTGTGGCCGGAACGCATTTGCGTATTCGGCGTCTCCTCCCTAGCTCCTCTTTATCTTGATTTTCTGGATACGGTCTCTCACTTCCGACCGGTTCACATTTTTCTCCTCCAACCTTCGAATCTCTATTGGGCGGATCTGAAATCCGCTAAAGAAATCGCAAAAATCGCTTCTCGCTCACCCAACCAATCCGAGAATGTCGAACGTTCTCCCGAAGACTGGATACACGACTCCGGCAATCCCTTGCTCCCTTCTCTCGGCAAACAAGGACAGATATTCCTCGACCTACTCATCGACAAGGATCCCCTCCAAGACGACCTCTGTTTCCAGGAACCCGATACCGCAAGCCAACTGCAAAGCCTCCAAAACGATCTCTTCAACATCGTCGATCGAGGTGCGAGTAATGAAACCGATTTCTCAAATGAAGATCCATTTCCTAAATACGATGCTAGCCTTCAGTTTCACCTTTGCTCCTCCCGCCGCCGAGAGATCGAATCGCTCTGGGATTACCTGATCGATCGCTTCGATCGAAACGATGACCTCACAGGCAGCCAAATTCTAGTCATGGCGCCGGATATCCAAAAATACAGCTCTCACATCGAAGCCGTATTTGGAGGGAAGAGAGGCAGCCCCTTTGAAATCCCTTTCTCCATCGCCGACCGCTCTTCACAGAAAACCTCTCCCGTCTTATCCGGATTATCCGCAATCCTTTCCTCCCCTTCCGGGCGAGCCAGTTCCAAAGATATTTCCGCTATTATTGAATCCACCCTCATCCGCGAAGTCTTCTCCTTTTCTGACGATGACCTACAAACCATCGTTTATTGGATACAGGAAATCGGCGTCACCTGGGGATGGGACAAGGAGCACCGCAAACAGCACAAATCCTTCCCGACCGACCGCAACACCTGGGCCGAACTCGAATATCGCCTCTCTGCCGGTCTCTGTTTTGCGGCGGATGAACGCCTCGACGAAACCCTCGAATTTTCCCCCTTTACCGATATCGAAAGCGGACTCTCCGAAACTGCCGGACGCTTCCTCGAGCTCCTCGAGCTACTGCAAAACACTCGCCGGAGCTATCACGAAACTCACAGTCTAGAGGATTGGCAAACGCGTGCTCTTGCCCTCGTTTCGCGTCTCCACTGCGATCGCGACGATTGGAGCCGAGACTATCAAACCGCCACCAATACCATCCGCGATGCGCTTCCCGCCATCGAAGGCCTCAGCTGCACCGGAGCCGAAGCTTTCCAATCCCTACTCGATAAGCTCGAAAAGGAAGCGTCCCGAAGCGGTTACCTCAGCGGCGGCATCACCTTCTGCTCACTCAAACCCATGCGAGCCATTCCCGCGCGAACGATCTGCCTCATTGGCATGAACAACGCTGATTTTCCCCGCAATCCAACCCGCCTCAGCTTTGACCTTCTCTCGACGCAATTTCGTAGAGGCGACCGCAATACGCGCGATGAGGATCGCCAGTTCTTTCTAGAAACCCTCCTCTCCGTTCGCGAATCGCTCTACATCAGCTACCAAGCCTTAAGCCCGAACAGCGAGTCGAAAAAAGAGCCTTCCTCTGTCGTCTCGGAACTTCAAAACTACCTCCATCGTTTCCTCGACCAAGAAGAATATCAAAAGTTTGTCTTCACGCATTACAGACAACCATTCGACCCCGCCTATTTCCAAGGCGATCGGCTGCACACCTTCGACCCCCAGCGGTCTCAAGTCCGCAACGACTTCGATCAAGCCCGCAGCGAGTCGAACAGAAAACCTTCCCTCGACGGAGAACGTCCCGCACCCGAACGGCTCACCCAAATCGAACTCGAAGAGCTACTCAGATATTTCAAGGACCCCGCTCGGCACTACATTGAAAATCAAGTACGCGCTCGCGTCGCCCGGAGCAGCGACGATCTCGAAGAAATGGATACGCTCGATTTCGAGGCTTTGAACAAATACCAGTTTCGCGACGAATTGCTCGAACGCATCAAAACCGGAACGTCGCTAAAAACCCTCACCCCGAAAAGCCTCGCCGGACGCAAATGGTTACCGCCCGGGTTCCCAGAACGTACCGTCTTTAACGGCGAATTGGAAAAGGCCGCTCCCATCGCCGCTTTCTACGAACGGCGCCTTCAAGAACAGCCTCTCCAAACCATAAGTATCCGACTAAGCATCGGCTCGCTCACCCTCCTCGCCCAAGTTGCGCTGCATCAAGGCAGCGCTTGCCAGACCCTTGTTTTCGCAGGAAAGCTCAACCCGGCCCGTTTTCTTGAATCTTGGATACAGCACCTCGTCGTTTGCTGCTACACCAACCAGGTCAATCTCCCGCCCGCCGAAACCATAGTCCTCTCCCTCGACGACAAATCCAAGTTCCACCGTTTCCATGCGACCGATCAAGCGGAATCCATCCTCCAATCCCTCATCGACCACTACCAAAACGGCGCAGCAACACCCTGGCCGCTTTTCCCAAAACTCTCCTTCGAAACCTATAAAAAGTGGCATAGGTCCAAACTGACCAAAGAAAGCGAGCAAGGTCCAAGCCCCGCCGAAAGCGAAGCCCTACAATTCGCCCAAGACGAGATTTCCCGCGCCCAACGCCCCAATCCGAATTCACTCTACCCCGCTCGATTCACTTGGACGGAACACGACGCCTTCTGCTTCGGCGACTTCTTCGAGCTCCCTAACGATTACGTCGCGCTCTGCCAAAACCTCTGGGGTCCCTTCACCGCCTCTAGCGAAGAAGTTAAACCCGCCCAAGTCCTCTCCACCCCCTGAAAATGATTTCTCTTCACAAAGGCACCACCCTAATCGAAGCCAGCGCGGGTACAGGCAAGACCTATACCCTCGTCCGCATCGCCTTGCGCCTTACGATTGAAAATAATGTACCTTTAAACCGGATACTGGCCGTCACTTTCACCGAAGCCGCCACTGAAGAACTGGCTTCCCGCATTCGCGAGCTCTACCAGGACTGCCTCCAGCAACTCGAGTTGGATCAAGTGGTAGAGCCCACCCTCATCGAAGCGCTCGATGCTTCCGAGATCGATCACGCCACTGCCATTCGCCGCCTCAAATTCAGTCTCGAGGTTTTCGGCGAAGCCCCCATCTCCACCATTCACGGTTTCTGCAAACGCTCTCTCGATCAGGTCGCGCTCGAAACCAAAGCTCCCTTGGACGCCCAGCTTGAAAACATCGAAAACACCCTTGTCGACCAACTTCAAAACGAATATCTGCGGCAGCACATCCACGAACGTTCCGAAGTCCTCAGTCTCTTTTATCCTCAGCGCAAAAGCTCCTTCTGCAAACGCCTCACCGCGTTGGGGCGGGAAAGCGCTTCCCACCCCTACGCTCAACTCGAACCCGAACCCAGGGACTACCCGCTCGACTCGCTGGACGAGACCTACCGCGAGTTGATCGACGCCATCGCCCGCCTGATGCAAGACGGCGAAGCGATCGCAAAAAAGCTCAAAGGCGGCCGAAAAATCACCAAACTCATTTCCGGCGCCACCCCCACGCTCCTCAAAGCGATTGAACGCGGAAACCTCCTTCCGGACGATATCGACTCCTTCGTCGACCTCACAGTCGAAACCTGGGAAAAAACGATCAAAAAGAATTTTCAAGACGAAGCGCCCCCTCCTGCCCTTGAACGCATCGCTCATTTTCTATCGGAGGTCGAAATCGCCTTTCAGTCACTGCTTCTCGGATACAAGAATTGGCTTTCCGAAAACCTCAAAGAAGCCAAAGAACGTCTCAATATCATTAGCTACAACGACCTCATCCATCGTCTGGACTCGGCCTTGCGCAATGACCAGAGCGGACGCGTGGCGTCGCAATTGTCCGAGCGCTACGACGCCGCTTTAATCGACGAATTTCAAGACACCGACCCCACCCAATACGACATCGCTCAGACGCTATTCGGCCAAGGTCAGCACTACCTCTTCTTCATCGGCGATCCCAAGCAGGCGATCTACCGCTTTCGCGGGGCCGACATATTCGCTTACTTCAAAGCAATAAACGCTCCAGGCCTACAAAAAATTGACCTCGGAGCCAACTACCGCTCGCACCCAAAACTGGTCCATGCGACCAACTCCCTTTTCGAAAACAGCGAAGAAGGATTTCTCTACGATAGCATTGCCTTTAAAGCCGTCACACCTGCTCAAGAGGACATCGCTCCCAATTTTCACCTACACGCGCCTTTCTACATCAGAGCCTTCAATGACATCTTCGGAGCGCTCGGTTCGAAAACAGCCCTCAAGACCGCCCTTTCCCGAGTCGCCGCCAACGACTTTGCTCATCGCCTCAATCAAGACCCTGAACTCGACGCCAAAAAAGTCGCTTTTCTCGTAAACAACCGCCACGAGGCGAACAGTCTTTCGCAAGAACTCGAACGCCGCGGCATCGCCTCCATCATCCGAGCCGATCGCAGCATCTTCGAGACGGAAGAAATCGGAACTCTCCGCCAACTGCTCGAGTTCCTTTCCGCACCCACGCGCGTTAGCCTCAAACGCGGACTACTCCTAACTCCGATTTGCGGATACACCACCGCCGAACTGCTAAACGAATCGTTCGAAGAAGAGGCCGCCCCTGTGTTCGACCACCTCTCCCATTGGGCCCAGAATTGGTTCGAAACCAACTTCGACAACGCCCTCAACCGCCTCATTTCCCTCTCGAACGCCTCCCAAACCCTGCTTCGTTCAACCGACGGCGAACGACGTTACACAAACCTCCGCCACCTCTCCGAACTGCTCGAAGAAGCCCGCGAGCAAAGCGCCCTCAGTCCGCGCGGTCTCCTGAATTGGCTCGAGCGCCACCGCCAAAGCGACGCCTCAAGCGAAGACGATTGGCAGACCCGCCTTAGTTCCGACGAAGGCAAACCGCAGATCATCACCCTCCACAAAAGCAAAGGACTCGAATTTCCAATCGTCATCCTGCCTTTCCTCAGTCTTCTGAACGTCGACCCTAAATCCGAGTATTCGATTTACCACGACACGCGAACCTCAGATTCAAAGCTGGTCCTCGATTTGTCCCGGGAACGATCAGAGGAGGCCAGAGCGATGGCCTACCGCGAAGAACTCGCAGAGAAGATACGCCTCATCTACGTCGCCCTCACCCGAGCCGTCTACCAAAACGTGCTCTATCTAGCGCCCGAGAGCAACGACGGCACCCTCGTCGCTTCCGCCTTTGCTCAAATGATGATCGGCTGCGAAAGCGCCGCGCCCGGCACAACGCTCACCAGCGACGAAATCACCCAACGTTTTTTTTCGAAACTCGAAACGCTCGCCGCCTCCCACTCGGAACATTTTAAGCTCGATTACATCGATCTTCAAAGTAACGCCACCTTTATCGCCTGCCAAGACCGAGACCCACCATCCGTTCTAGCCTCAAGCCCACGCCACTTCAAGCGTCTGCGCCTTCCCGGCCCGGATCGTATCCTTAGCTTCTCTTCACTCAGTCGCCAGCTCAACGCTCATTCCATAAAGCTCGAAGAGGACCACCTCCGAGAAGACGAACCTTCAGCCGAAGGCGAAATCCTCGAAGAGGAGCCCAGCGAAACTCCTCCGCGGCAATCCATCTTCACACTCCTTAAAGGCGCCCAAACGGGGGATCTTTTCCACCTCATACTAGAGCGATTCGATTTTTGCCGCGGCAAGCGCTTACGCGAAGTGGTCGCGGAAGCCTTTAAAGAACTTCAATTTCCAGAACCGGAATACGAATCCATCGTTCACGACCAAATTTTCCACGTTTCCCAGACCGCCCTTCAAACCAATCATGGAAACTTCCGTCTGGCCGATATTCCTCCAGCGGCGCGAATCGCGGAGCTCGAGTTCGCTTACCCCGTCCACGGAGACGCTCGTAGCCACCTCCAAAAGGCATTCTCCCAAGCGCCTTTGGGCAAAATCCCGAGCAAGTGGCTTCAACGCTTCGAGCACCAAAGCCATCCAATCACCGCCTCTATGCTACGCGGCTTCATCGACCTGGTATTCGAACATGAAGGACGCCTCTACATCCTGGATTGGAAATCCAACCACCTAGGCGACTCCCTCAAACACTACACGGAAAAAAAGATGGTCGAGTCGATGGCCGATCACGACTACTTCCTCCAATACATACTCTACTGCGTAGCCTTGAAACGCTTCATCGAAAATCGGTTTCCCGGCGATGCATTCGCCGACCGCTTTGGAGGCGTCCTCTATCTTTTCGTACGTGGTATTCAAAACGGAACGCAGAGCGGCATTTACTACGATCAGCCCGCACCCGAACTCATCGAAGCCGTCGATGCAGCCCTCTCTACCCAATGACGCGACTCGATAAATCAGATTTGCGCAAAGCCCTCGCCGACCTGCCCTTTACCGCTGCGGACCGCGCAGTCGCTCGCCATCTTCAAAATCATCGAAACGAGTCCAACACCTGGA
Organism: Opitutaceae bacterium; assembly: GCA_028822375.1. Taxonomy (GTDB): domain Bacteria; phylum Verrucomicrobiota; class Verrucomicrobiia; order Opitutales; family Opitutaceae; genus Pelagisphaera. The sequence continues at coordinate 8,489 of JAPKDW010000100.1, forward strand.
TACTCTTCGCTGCCGCTCTCGCGCATGCCGCCGCCCGAGAAGGACACGCTTACCTCGACCTCGCCGACCCTCAAAACTACGCCCGCTGTTCCCTGCGCAGTTCCCATTTTTGGCCTGAACTCGAATATTGGAAAAGGTGGCGCAAGGGCTCCTCTAGCCTAGGAAACGCCGACGACATCGCTCCTCTGGTCCTAGAGAACGAAAACGCCCTCTACCTACGGAAATACTTCAATCATGAATGCGCCCTGGCGAAGCTTCTGACCGGGAAAATGAACGAAATCGAGAAGCGAGCTCCCCTCGTCTCAAGCGGCGAAGCTGTCATCGATCAAGCCCTCGCCACTTCGTTTTTCGTGATTACCGGCGGACCTGGCACCGGGAAGACAACCCTCGCGCTCCGCTACCTCGACGCTTTCCTCGACCAGTGGACCCAAGTCCTTCCACCAAGGATTGCGGCCGTTGCTCCCACCGGTAAGGCAGCAGCCCGCCTGGAAGAAACTATCCGAAACGGTATCGAACGATTGGATTCAAGCGAAGAGCGAAAAGCCCTTCTCGCCGCAACACCGTGCCTCACCATCCACCGCCTCCTTGGCGTGCTGCCGCATCGAGCCTCCTTCCGTAAAGACGAAAGACGAAAAGTCGACTACGATCTCCTGGTGATCGACGAGAGTTCCATGATCGATCTGCCCCTCATGCGGCGGCTTTTCGAGGCGACCCCCGAGAACTGTTCCTTGATGCTGATGGGCGACAAGGATCAGCTCGCTTCGGTCGACGTCGGCACCGTTCTTCACGACCTGCTCAAAGCCGGCGAAATCGAAAGTTCTCTCTTATCCAAACGTATCCATAAACTCACCAAGACCTATCGCTTTAGCGAAAACAGCACGATCTACCGCTGCTGCGAAGCCGCGCGTAATGGGGACCTTGCAGGCCTACAAAAACTCCTCGCTGAAACGTGCGACGATTTTTCCTTTTTCCCAGTCAAGGAAGGTGAACGCAAGCTTTCCAACCGGCTCATCGAAAAAGCAATCACCCGCCGCAAATCGCTTTTGGAATGCGGGTCCGCCCAAGACGCGCTTCAAGCGATCACCGCCTCCACTATTCTCGCTCCAACCCGCGTCGGTCCCTTCGGCACTTACGCGATCAATGCGGAGTCGATGCGAAGAATCCAAGAAAACGAACACTTGGACCCCGATCAGCCTGTTCACGGATGTCCCATAATCGTATTGGAAAACAACTACGAACTGGAGCTCTTCAATGGAGACCTCGGCATTCTTTGGGCTGACGAGGAAAAACGAATTCACGCTTGGTTCAACAGCTCGGACGGTAGGTGCAAAAAAGTGCGCCTCAGCGAGCTGCCACGACACGAAACCGCCTTTGCTCTCACCATTCACAAGAGCCAAGGTTCCGAATTCGACGAAACCATAGTAGTCCTTTCGCCCAACGATTCAGGCAACCTCACCCGCGAATTAATTTACACCGCCTTCAGCCGTGCGAAAACAAAACTTGAGCTCCACGCCTACCCCAAAGTCCTAGAAACAGCTATCCAACGCCAAGTAAAACGCGCCACGCTCCTTGAAGAGCGAATCTTAGCTAACAAACGGACATGAACATCGAAACCGTATTAGCCGAAACAGTCGACGCCATTCAATCCCTCAAAGCGACCCACCCATTGCGTATTGGCATCGACGGAGCCAGCGCATCCGGCAAAACCACCTTTGCCAATCGGCTCGTCGAACCTCTGCGTAAACTCGGTCGCCATGTGATTAGGGCTTCGATTGATGGTTTTCACAACCCGCCTGAAATCCGCTACAGACAGGGTCAATACTCTCCGACCGGCTACGTCGAAGACTCGTTCGACAAAACTGCTGTCATCGACAGCATACTACGCCCTCTAGGACCCGGCGGCAACCGATCCTACCGCGAATCGCTCTTTGACTTCGTATCCAACCAGAAAACACAAGCAAAACCTCAACAAGCCCCCGCCGACTCGATCCTAATATTCGAAGGAGTTATGCTCTTCTGCGACCAGCTCGTCCATCATTTCGATTACCGAATATTCATAGAGTCCAATTTTGAGACAATCATCAATCGAGCCCTAAAACGGGACAGCGATCGCCTAGGCGGTGAAAGCGCGACTCTTGAAAAATACAATAGCCGCTACATCCCCGGCCAAAAAGAGTATTTTCAGCGACACTCGCCTCAGAAACAGGCAAATCTTGTGATCGACAACAATAACTACCGCCAACCTCGAATAACGTTTCGGCGTCCGATCAAACAACCCTAAATAACCGTCCCAATTTTAAACGAAAAAGGAGGATCCATCGGATCCTCCTTAAAAGGATGTAAACGGATTTGCGCCTCGGTCAGTCTTCTCTACTGGTCACCTCGATCAAGTGATAACCAAATTGCGTTTTGACCGGGCCCTGAACAGCTCCAACCGGAGCTGAAAACACTACCTTATCGAATTCCGGAACCATCATACCTGGACCAAATTCACCCAAAGCTCCACCGCTTTTACCCGATGGACATTGCGAATGCTGTTGAGCCAGGTCAGCGAAATCCGTGCCTCCTTCGACTTGCGTCTTGAGTGCATCGCACTCCGTTTCCTTTGCGACTAAAATATGTCGAGCGCTTGCTTTTGCCATAATCGTAATATCTCCTTATTAATCGTGAGCCGCAACGCTCTCCAAGAAGCCAGTAAAGGTAAAGCAGAAAAATGCCCGTAAAAGCTCGCTCTTCAGCTACCAAAACCAAATTAGCGCGTATTCATTTAATAGAGTCAGCGCCCTCCTTCTATCAGTCCATAATAAACTCCAAGGCCAAGACCTAAACCAATACTACAAGGCCAACAAAACCGGAATGCTCCATCTAATGACCCCAAATCTCCAAGACGCATCAAAACCTCCCGCCGATAACGAATAGACAAGCAAACACTTCATGTCCGAAAACACCACTCACACAGTAAACCTCCTCATGCTAGAGCTCGTATTTATAGGTACGCATAAATCTAGGCAATGACTTTACCGACATGAACCGACGAACCTTCACCAGAACTGCTATCTAAGCCGCGGCCGTTGCAAGCCTACCGCTCAATCGACGTGAAACGTTAGTGTCGCTCGGCTCGCTCCGCTTTAATCCCCTGGATAATAAGCCAAAGCAGAAAACAGCCAATTGTCACGACTACAAAAGAACCGACATTCGCTCCGAATCCATGTAGCAGGACAAGGCCGATCCCTCCCGCCAGTAAAGCGTATCCAATCATTGGTAACAGCGTTTTTCGAATAACGCTCCCTTCGCGTCCCAGCAGCCCAACTGTCGCCGATGCGAACACTACATTGTGGACGCAAACCATATTTCCCGCTGCTCCACCCACTGCTTGCAAGGCAACTACGATATGTTCAGTCGCTCCAATCTTCTGAGCCATACTGAATTGAAAGAATGAAAACAGCATATTGCTGATCGTATTGCTCCCCGCCACAAACGCTCCCATTGCTCCAATGCTCGGAGCAATCAAAGGCCACATTGACCCAAACAAAACCGATATTCCGTCAGCCAATACGATTGGCATTTGGGCCAGACTTTCCGATTTCGAATTGATAAAAACCTGAACCATTGGCACAGCGAAAAGCAGCGCGGACGCCGCTCCGAGCAAGGTATGCCCCGACTCTTTCCACGAACGTTTGATCTGCTCGCCATTCATTCGGAAAATTCCGTAGCAAAGAAAGACCGTAACCAAGAAGATAAAACCTGGTAAGTAAAGCGGTTGGGTTTTGGTAGCGATTCCGCTTCCAAATATATCGGTCCATGCAAACGTCACAGCATCCGAAGTGATAAACCCTTTAACCGAACTCATTGTTCGCGTTAGCGCCAACAACGCCGCAACAATCAAGTAAGGAGACCATGCTTTGAAAAGCTGCCCTCTCGAGACCTTGCCTGCGTGATCGTGAATTTCGATTTTCACCTCGCCCTGCCACTCGGCTTCCCACTCTGACTCCTGAGGAAAACTCCAAACCCGTTTCGGCTGAAACAATCCCGCGCGAGTCGCGGGCACTACCACACACAAGCCTATCAGCGCACCGAGCAATGACGGAAATTCCGGGCCCAAGAAACGCGCCAGTAAAACTGAAGGAATCGTAAATGCCAAACCGGCGAATAAGGCAAATTTCCAAATTGCCAATCCTTCGCGAAACGAACGGTTCTTCCCAAAGAACTTAGTCATCACCGAAACCATGATCAAAGGAACAAACGATCCGACCAGCCCATGTATAGTCGCCACAGTCGAGCCTACCATATGCAGATACGCCTCGTAGGACATACCAAGCTTTCCAACCAGAGCCAAAACCTCAGGCTGGCCTGAGAGTCCCGTATTGACGCCAACCAATATCGGCGTCCCAACCGCTCCGAAAGAAACCGGTGTGCTTTGAATTATCAATGCGACAACAACCGCTGCCATCGCAGGAAAGCCAATAGCTACCAGTAGTGGAGCCGCAATCGCCGCAGGCGCGCCAAACCCGGCCGCCCCTTCGATAAACGCTCCAAACAACCAGGCAATAATGACAGCCTGTACTCGCCTGTCCGGCGAAATATCGACAAACCCCTGACGAATCGCCTGAATATACCCGCAAGCCTTAAGCGTATTCAAAAGCAGGATCGCTCCGAATACGATAAAGAGCAAATTACATGCTGTAACGATACCGTGAATACTGGCCGCTGCCACCTGTACGCTCGGCGTTTTCCAGACAATCAGAGCGATCGCAACAGTCGCCACGTAAGCCAAAGGCATTGCTTTCTTTGCAGGCCAACGGAGAATCACTAGAAAAACCATCACGATGGCAATTGGCGTCAGCGCGATGAGGGACAACACGGTCAAAGGAATATCAGACATAGGGAGGGGATTGAGGATAACAAGAAAGCCTCACGTTAAACGCCCCCGCCTCCAGCATGCAAAGAAAAACTCCGCCTTGCCGATTTTCTAACTCTTACGTTTTCCCAGCGATTCCTGGAACTTTTGAAACTCTTCCTGCGTAAGCGACTTCAACGCTCTAGAATTGCTCATCGCCACCTGCTCACCGGTTTCAGAAAACAAATGAATCTGATACTCTGCTCTTCTCAGATTAAATTCGCTAAGAGCGCAACGCACTTTGAGCTTAAATATTTTCCCTTCGGCTAAATCTCCAAGATACTTGGCCCGAGCCCCTTGATACTTCCCAACATATTCTCGCGAGTTAAAATCCTGCCTTTGAGAAGTGACGACAATGACACAATACGCTCCAGGAACATCAGACCGCGGCAAGAACTCGCCTGTTACGTAAATCGTGTCTGCGACTTCATCCAATTCGTAATTCCCCGTATCAATGTCATTCTTAGTCCGATCTTGAAAATCTTCACTGTACTCTTTCACCACGCTAATTTCCGCAGCCTTGGTGTCAGCCGACCCGTCTCCTTGTTCAATAAGCGCAATCTTCGATTCGCTTTGAGCCTGAGCCAACTGCATATCCGCAATCGCATCGGAGGATCGCTTTAGATTCGACATTGACGACGTACCGAAATCCAGCTCCAGAACGTCCACGAATCGATCCGAAACCCTTGTTTTTAAACGCATGCGAACAGGAGCGTTCTGCGACACTTTCTTAGTTTTAATCCCTTCGTCCACGTGGATC
>JAPKDW010000101.1 GCA_028822375.1 Opitutaceae bacterium
GGGTAGCTACGCCGAGACTTCGGCGTGGGATCTGCAATAATTCCTTCAAATAGAGTTAAGTTGACGCCAATGCGCTGAGCGGGATAAACCCGCTCCTACACTGAATCACTGCGAATCGACCTATCTTAATTGAGAAGCTTCGATCGCGATTGCAACGGCCACGGAATTGGTGATTCATTGGAGGCCGCGCAGCTTTCGGGCTCAGCGAACGTTGACATGATAGAAAAGGAATCGCCAGATAACACAGAAAAAGATTCGAAAACGCGGGAAACGTGGAACCACAAAACACCGGTGATTTTCTCGCCGCTATTCGATTGGCCACCGAGCCCGAAGGCCATTGTTCTAGCGCTGACCAAGCGTTGGGTGACGTTTTCCCGAAACGCGATCTTTCTGATACTCGCATGGTTGGTCTACCGATATTCTCTGCAGGATCTATCGCACATGAAGTCACTGTCAGTGGATTGGATCATTCCGATATTCCTACGCAATTTTTTGCTCATGTCAGTAATCGCCGGCGGACTACATTTGTATCTGTTTACATTCAGAGCCCAGGGCAAGCAACTCAAGTACGATGCCCGCGAACAGCTCGAAAAAAGCGGTAAATTCTCGTTTCGCAACCAGGTCTGGGACAACATATTCTGGTCGCTAGCGAGCGGAGTGACTGCCTGGACAGCCTATGAGGTATTCTATCTTTGGGGACTCGCTAATGACATTGTTCCGACCTTCGCAATTGCCGAGCACCCATTCGTTTTCATCGCATGGTTGCTAGTCCTTCCCGTGCTAACGTCTTCTCACTTTTATCTCGCGCATCGACTATTGCACTGGCCACCACTTTACAAGCGGGTTCATCGACTGCATCACCGCAACATTCAAATCGGACCCTGGTCTGGGATGTCGATGCATCCGGTCGAACACGTAATCTACATTTCCTCAGCGCTTATTCATTTTATAGTCCCTTCGCATCCGGTGATCTTGCTAGTACACCTATACAGCAGATGTTTAGGACCGGCTTTCTCCCACGCTGGTTTCGAGAAGTTGCTCGTCAAAGACACAAGCGTTTTCGAGGCGGCCGATTTTCACCATCAGCTCCATCATCGTTTCTTCGAATGCAACTACGGAACCGTGGACGCTCCATGGGACCGATGGTGCGGTTCATTCCACGATGGATCCGATGAGGCAACAGTGAGAGTCAGAGAGCAGCGCCGACGCATGTACCGAAACCGGCCTCCCGCTTGATTAGGCGCAGAGAAATCAGTAAGCGCCCCGCTTGCGCCACGGTAAAGGCACGAAGGCGTGACGTCAGCCCCTGCCAAATTTACCGGAAACCATAAGGATCATTTCCCTTGAACACAAGGTTCTCCTATTTTGATAACCTCTATTACCCTGATAAAATCCACATCGAACTATGAAAAACAGGACGCTTGCCCTTCTTATCGCTCTAAGCCTAGGAGGCTTGAACCATCTAGCAGTCGGTCAAGATCAAGACAGCGATTGGCTTCCTCGATTTTTGCTCCAACTGGATCCAAACAGCGCGATTGGCGATGAGATCAAACTCCTGGGGGAGCATCCACTCAGAGAGCAGGTCGTAACGAGCGCAGCCAAGTATTTTCGATCACGGCCGCCTCTAACGCCTCTATGGGTGGTCCCAATCACTGCGCCTGCCTCCGCACAGGATATCGAGCAAGCTAACAAGGCGGTTGATCACATCATTACCGACCGATCTGGCGAGTTTCCACTCCCTGAAAAGCTGCCCTGGTTCAACGCTCCCGAAAAGCTGATCACACTCTCCAGATTTCCGCATTTCGACTACCTGACTCGAGCATATTCATCCACTCAAGACGAACGTTACGCGGCAGCAATGGTGAGAGACATGCTGGACTTCGTTGAAAACGTTCCTCTTTCAAAGTCAGTAGACTACCACGTACAGGTCGATGCCAATCTCAACCCATGGAACTGGGTTTTACTTCAATGGCGCGTGAAGCGATGGATCGACGTTTTGGCGCATCTCAGGGACTCACCCTCTTTAGCGGATGAAGATTACCTGCGTATCCTGCTTTACATGTGGGACGAAGTGGACTGGCTCGTACCTCATAAGATTCTCGGGCTTCACAACGGAACGCTCGGCAATGCGTCAACTATACTCTATGCTTCGCTCCAATATCCTGAAGCGCGTCAGGCAGCATTCTGGCAGGCTGACTCCACAGCCCTGCTAGACGGATTCTTGGATACTGCTTTCTACCCACGCGAGTTTCTCATCGAATTAACCCTGGGGTACTCCGAGGGCACTCTATTGATGTGCTCTGCGATGTTTGAAGCGCTGCCCGACTCCCCTGCTAAAAATCGAATTTCTCCAAAGCTGGAAGCTATCTTCGACGCCCATGTTGGCATGATGAAACCAGATCGCAGCATACCTCGGTATGGTGACCACGGCATTTACGATATCCGCGATCGCGTTCTACGTAAAGGAGACCAACTTTTCGACCGGCCTGATTTCGCCAGAATAGCCGACCAGTCCGATGCGCGAGAGAGACCCGATGCTTATCAGTCTTTTCCATTCGAATCAGATCCGTATTACCTAAGCGGATACTACGCGATGCGAAACGGATGGGACATTGACGCGCAGTATCTATCCATGGACGCCGGCCCATTTGGCACCAATCACCAACACGCCGACAAGTTGAGCATCACCCTTTCCGCCGATGGCGCTGCCTTCATTGTCGACCCAGGGACATCGCTGTACACATCCGCCGAGCTAGGTCCTCGCTATGACATGCGGTTCGGCTTCCTCCACAACGTGATTACCATTGACGGGATTGATCCCAACACGGGATGGGATAGGCACTACGCCTTTGACGTCCTAGAGAACCGATGGGTCACCAACTCTGTTTATGATTTCCTGGAGGGTACGTATGAATTCAGGAACAATCTCCTAGACGCCATGTGGCGGAGAAGCGTCTTCTTCGTCAAAAACGACTACTGGGTCATACTCGATACCATCTACGGCGAAGGAGAACACGAGATTGAGAGCAATCTGCAGTTCATGGTAGGCAACGAGATAATACTCGACGACGATCGCGCTCAAGCAATCGCCCCCAATGGAGCCACCCTTGATGTGCTTCAGGTTTTAGGAACAGACCTTCAACCAGAAATCCTAATCGGCGACACCCATTTCCCCGGCACAACTTATCTTACTCAATATCCAAGTTTCGTCGACTGGCAACCCGGCGGCCGTGGATGGGTTGGATCATTCGGGAATCATTCGCCACTCGATCCGGTCAAAACACATCCAGCTCCAGCGCTCTTGAAATCCGGTAAAGTAAAATTCCCCTTCAAGTCAGTAACCGTCATAACGCCTTCAATCGACAAACAATCACGACAAGCTCAAGCGCGAATCATCGAAGACAGCCCAGACGGTTTCACCATAGAAATCGTCACTGACTCAAAGCAAGTCGATCGGCTAAGCTGGCAATTGGACGATTGGCCGGATCATAGCCAAAAAATCTCAGATGACTCCGGTTGGTGGATACGCAAAGTCGAAGGCGAAGTTACCAGAATCATTTTGATGAACAAACATTCCGTTTCCATCGATTCAAACGAGGGGACAATCAAACTCAACTTTGACGGTCCGTTCGAGGGCCGGCTCGATCGAAGAGAAAACGAGTGGACAATAACGCCTGATGCCTACAACGCCGTCACACCTAAACTCCTAAATTTTGAAGTCACGCGCGACGGACGTGTTGAATCCTTTAAGACCGAAAACGCCCAACCACTTCAACCCAACACGGAGCACAACTTGATACTGCGGTAATAGAGCTCCTTACTCTATTTTAGGACCTTCATGTCAAAGCCCACCTCCATACCGCTTTTCGCTTTCCTGAGCCTATTCGTCCCCTTTGCAATGGCGACTGGGGCCACTACGCCGGGCAAGCCCAACATTCTTTTCATTCTGGCCGATGATCTGGGATACGGCGACCTTGGGTCCTATAGCTGTGAAGATATTCGGACGCCGAACTTGGATCAGCTGGCATCGGATGGCGTCCGATTTTCCGACTATTACGCCAATGGTTCCGTTTGTACTCCCACTCGGGCTGCATTCATGACTGGACGCTACCAACAACGTCTAGGACTGGAGGATGCGATAACCTATCAAGAATTTGGCCGGGGTCTTCCGGAAGGTGGCCACACAATTGCCGACGCGCTGCGTACTGCCGGTTACGTAACGGCGCTTGTAGGCAAATGGCACCTCGGCTATGATAGGGAACGCCGCCCCCTGCAACAGGGTTTCGATCACTACTTCGGACTTCTTGGAGGCAATCACCACTATTTCCAGCACATGGACCGAATAGGTGCGCCGGATTTATGGATGGGAAACGATGCGATCCAACGCGAAGGTTATACCACCGATCTTTTGACAGAGAATGCTATCGATTTTCTGGATACGCATCATGACCAACCTTTCTTTCTCTATCTTGCCCATGCCGCTCCGCATTTCCCCTGGCAAGGCCCCGACGATGAAGGCAAACTCGTCGAACCCAAAAAGCAAACATGGCAACAAGGAGACCGTAAAACCTACGCCGCTATGGTGGAACACATGGACAAGAGCATTGGCCTGGCGCTTGCGAAAATCGATGAGCTCGGACTGAGGAAAAACACACTAGTTGTTTTCTCCTCTGACAATGGCGGTCACACGCATTCCCGCAATGCACCGATGCGCGACTTCAAGGGCACGGTCTGGGAAGGTGGCATTCGCGTTCCCTGCATCGTCCGATTTCCTGAAATTCTTCCCGCTGGAACCCCAACTACCAAGGTGGCGATTACCATGGATTGGACGGCGACCTTTCGTCGACTCGCAGGACTCGGCCTAGACCTCGATGGCGAGGACGGTATGGACATTTTTCCAATCCTGACCGGACAGAAACCAGTGCAGGACCGAACTCTTTTCTGGCGGCGAACCAACCGACGAGCACAAAAAAACGTAGAGTTAGGACGTGTGGTTCGCAAAGGGAACTGGAAGCTAATCGAGCGGGACGGAGCAGAACCGGAACTATTCGATCTATCAATCGATGTTGGTGAAACGCGAAATTTAATCGATCGGAATCCCGAGCTAGCCTCCGAGATGACTCGCGAGCTCGACGACTGGGAACACCGTATTGCCAATTCGCTACCTTGACCGAAAGTGAATCATTCGACTACGACCCAATAAATTGGCCGATTGGACTCCGCCATCGCTCTTAGAGCATACAAACAGTCACGTGTAACGGTCTCCTGCCAGGCCATTGGTCAATGGCCCATCTATCGACAAAAACTGAGAGATCGTCTTCAAAAAGCAGAAACCGATCATTGAAGAAGCATTCATCAAAATGCGTTCTTCACCTGCATCAGCTCTCCTCTTCGGCCTCAGCTTCGGCCTTTAACTTGGCCGCTTCTTCTTCGGCAAGTCTCAGTTTTTCAGCCTTCGCCTCGTCAGCTGCGAACTTCTTGTCGCGTTTTCTCTGTTCGCGCTCACGGCGTTTGTAATCTTTGCTGGGTGTGAAAGCCATAGTAAATTCGATTCAATTATTAAACGTGATTGGAATATCCATATCGGAGACGGAGGTTGTCTCTTCGAATCTTCCAATGTTAGAATCCTAGGCCAAAACCATAGGAGAAGAAGGTGAGATAGGGAAAAAGAGCGACCACGCAACAAAAAAGTCCCTTGAAGCAAGCGGTCGAATTCGTCAGATGCAAAGATTACGGCTCTAAAATCAAGATCACAGCTTGCCCTTTCCAAGGGAGCTCGAACCGCAGCCACTGCTCCATGACGGGTTCTGTTTCCGCTGAATACTCGCCGGTTAACGGATTGAACCACTTGGCTTTGATGTCCCGGAGCAGAGTTTCATTCTATCAGTATCGAATTATCGCGGGGTAAACCCGCTCCTACAGTTATAAAACCTTGTGACCAGGTACCCAGGTAGGAGCGGGGTTATCCCGCGATCCCTCAACCGGATACATCTGCCTGGAAAGCGAAGGCTCGCCTATCCTCTTTCGCAAGATCCGGGTACGCGGGTTGCCATAGAGGCGCAGAGGCTTCAAGCCTGTTTCGTGACAGGCAAGATGCCTGCGCGCCTTTTAACCTCATCGATCAGGGTTCGCCTCCGGATCAAGCGCTCCCACCCGTTTCCGCCAATCATGCAACTCCGCACGTAGTTGCTCCGCAATTTCAGGTTGAGCGCTCGCCAGATTTGTCGCCTCTCCAAGATCTTTCTTAATATTGTAAAGCTCCACCCTACCGTCCTCGTAATATTCCAAGAGTTTCCAATCGCCCTTCCGCATCGCGCTGACAGGCGTCGTTGTATGATAGTAGTGCGGGTAATGAAAATACAAGGCATCACGATCCAAGGTCTTCTTTGGATTCTTCAAAACCGCAGCCAGCGACAAACCATCGATCGGCCCTTCAGGCCGCGCATCGATCCCAACCGCATCCAGAAAGGTCGGAAATAAATCGCATGAAATCACCTGCGCTTCACTTTCTTTTCCTTTCGCAATGTCCGGACCGCGCACGATCAACGGCACCCGCACGCCACCTTCATAACTCGAACCTTTTCCGCTTCGAAGGGGACTATTATTGGCTACTTGTAAACCCGGGTGCAGCTTTTCATCTTTTATGAAACCGCCGTTATCCGAGGAGAACACCACCAAGGTATTGTCCGCGATCCCCAGCTCATCGATCGTTGCCAATACGCGCCCTACGTTTTCGTCCAAGCTGTGCACCATTGCTGCATAGTGGGGATTTCGCTGCACATGTTTGTCTGTGATTTTCTTCTCGTAGTATTCGACGAGGCCCGGCTTGCCTTCGATCGGCGTATGGACGGAGTGATACCAAAGATTGATAAAAAACGGTCGCTCCGCGGCCGTTTGCGCTTCCATCGCCTCGATCGCTTTGTTCGTAAGCGCGTCAGTCAGATAATCGCCTTCCGAACCTGGCTCGAGATCGGGAATGTACCTCCACTCGCGAAAATACGAGTCGCCATTATACGGATACCAGAAAGTCTCCGGAGCGCCCCAAAGGGTTCCCCCGATATTACGGTGAAACCCGTGCGCCTGAGGATATCCCTCCGCACGGCCGGCGTGCCACTTTCCAAGATGAACATTGTAGTAACCAGCATCCTTGAGCAGTTCGGCAATCGTGATTTCATCCGTCGGCAAGGAATCAACGCAAATCGGCTCAAGCAGCTTTCGCTTTCCTCGATTCAAAGCCGCCTCCCGCCAAATCGTCATATGGAGACGCGCCGGGTGCTTGCCGGTTAAAATCGAGACGCGCGTCGGCGTGCAAACGGGACTCGCCGCATAAGCTTCAGTGAACCGCACGCCCTGTTTGGCGAGCCGGTCAAGGTTGGGAGTCTCATGGAGATCGCTGCCATAACAGGCGAGATCTGCCCAACCAAGATCGTCGGCGAGAATAAAAACAATGTTTGGTCTGCTCTCATTCCCTTTTGCAACGCCCATAAACGGTAAAGCGCAAAACAAGATCGAGAGAGCGAATATCAGATAAATTCTTAGTTTCATAACGTATCTAGAACCCAAAACGAGGAGTCGTTGAAGAGAGTGAACCAAATGCGCCAATAAAAGCAACGATCACACAAAAAGTTCGTCTACCTTACCCGCGCTATCCCCGTGAGATGTCACATCCACTCCCCCACTATCGCTCAACGCCAATTCCTCGAGATTCACTGCTCCTTCTTCTTCGAAGGAGTCGTGGCATCGAGACAGTAGTTCTCCAAAAACCCAAAGTACCTTCCGGCATCACGCCATGGATACGCTGATCCACTATTTGAGAAGACTGAACCGGGGAGCACCAAGAGCGCGTCGCAGAGCTCCGAAGAAATCAGCAGTCTCTACTCCTGCACGCCGACCTTCAAACGCAGATAGACTTTCCCGCCAATATTCACAGGAACCTCAATGGTTACCGATTCGAATGCGTCATCCAGTATTTCAGCATCGCTTGGCGCCAGTTCTATCCACGATTCTGCTAAAAGATCATACGAGCGTTCGATCGAGTAGAACAAACCGCGCTTACCTGCATTTCGCCAGCGAGTGTAGCTCATTTCCAATCCGGGACCTTCATCCAGTCCCGCGAAAACATAGGAATTTCCGTTGCGCGCAGAATCGTCACCCAGCGCAGGCTCGCTTCCAAGGGCATACTCCACCAGATTGATACGACGATCATTATCCGGATCTGCAGTCAGTGAATTCTCCGGATGACTCAAGCCGAACCGGGCAATCCATTCGGCAAACAATAATTGGGCAAATGAACTTCCGGTACGGAGCTTATATTGAGCTTCAAATAGCGAAGTGGGCTCAACTGCCGCCCCATTTGATTCAAGCGCAGCGACCATCGACTCATCGAAGGCTTGCGGATTGCCATGAAAACCAATCACGTACGGCATTATCGCTTTATAGAACGCGCTGCTGGAACGCATGAATTCGAAATCCCCCGATTCTCCGGCTCCTGTGTTATCGTAATTCCACAAAACTAGATTTTCCAGATGGTTGGGCAAATTATTGGAAGCGCCTCCCATTCGGCCATACCTCCAGCCTCCAGATATATTATCGAAAAGCGTATGCCGCGGCTGCGAGGCATGCGATTCGAAACACGTGTCCGCACTGTAGTCCGATTTCCATAACACATTGCCTGATGCTTTTCCCGACACGCCACAGGCATGCCACTGGTTTGCAGCATCCTCAATAAGTCCACCAAAACAGTGCGAGGAATTATTGAAAGACAGCGTGTTATGGCCTGGATTACCATCCAATTTTATATGCACGACTGAAACATTGGAGCTTCTTCCCACTTTCATGGCGGCATTCCAGCTGGTGAAACGACAATTTCGTATCCATGAATTGACCACGTCAGTAAACGAAAGAGCGCTCCAAGCGCTATCGTGAGAAACGTTCTTCCCATCATCGTCCAAGTACACGGAGTGATGCGCGAAGCTAGCCGTCCAATTCCCCACAAACGCAATGTCCTCTACCCCAACTTCGACGATAGGATCGAATAGAATAACCGACCATTCGCCATCTGCCTTAACCGTCGAATGAATCGGTTCCTTGAAGCGAATCTCATTTCCATCAATCGAGTCAACCAAGTGAAGTTCATCAACCAACACACCGTTATTGATCAAACTAGTCCACCTAGAATCGACCGCAAAAGGCGTAACTGCTTCCGAAACGGCTTCCGGAGATTTGTCTACTCGATTGAGCAACACCCAATCCCCTGCTTCGAACATGGAGGCATCTGCCACGGTAACCGAATGCGTTTCACGAACAGAGTCGCCAATGACATTCGAAGCCGTCCCCGACCGACTCCCCGGTCCATCAAAATGGATCATATGCGGAGCAGTCCAAAGCTGTGACTCATTGGTCAAGTTCATGTGCCGCTCGCCATACAGTTCCGTCCCTCCTGGCCCACTGCCACTACCTCTAAAAACGACATTGCTTCCATTAACCGTGATGGGATTATTCACCCAAGGATTCAACTCCTCAGGCCCATTAATGCAAAACCGGCCCGAAGGGAAAAAGACAACCCCCGACCCATTGACTTCGGCAGCATCGATCGCGACCTGGACAGCTGCCTTATCCGACAAACCATCATCGGGGATTGCTCCATAATCCGTTACATCGAAGATCGTCCATGCAACCGTTGGAATCGGCTCCTCTCCATGACGGTATCCCGCAAAGGAGAAATCAGGGATAATGGTTTCCGTTCCAGCGGATTTCGCCTCAACATATTGACTCCAGTAAGTAGATACTTCCGCTCCGATCGGAATCGGAGCGGCCCCAAATAGGTACACGGCTACCGATAGGATGATCTGTTTGCTTTCTCTCATTCCAATTACTTTGTAGGAGTCAAAGCAGCGCTAATACACCTTCGACTGCATACTCCCAAACAATCCTCGAGTTAGACGGATTGCAACCCCCTCATCGCTCAACCTTATCGATCACTCAAATTCCCCTTGCCCGCACGTCAAAGCGCTCCGACTATCAAATCACAACCACCTCGTGCCCCTTCCTTTCAATCGAATTCCCCATGACTCCCAAACGTATTCTTATCCTTTTGCTCCTAAGTTTCGTCCCCTCGGCGCTCGTCCTCGGTGATTCGACTCCCAATATCGTTCTCGTAATGACTGACGATCAAGGCTGGGGCCAAATGGGATACAGGGACCACCCGGTCCTCAAAACGCCGCATCTCGACGCTATGGCGGCTAACGGACTGCGCTTCGAGCGCTTCTATGCCGGAGCGCCGAATTGCTCCCCCACTCGCTCTACCGTTATGACGGGCCGCAGCAATAATCGCACGGGCGTAGAAGATCACGGCTTCCCGCTCCGCCTACAGGAGAAAACCCTTCCCAAGGCGATGCAAAAAGCCGGCTACACAACCGGTCACTTCGGCAAATGGCATCTCAATGGATTTCGCGGCCCTGGAGCGCCTATCCTTGGGACGGACCCGCGCGGTCCTGGCGCCTTTGGTTTTGATAAATGGCTTTCCGTCTCTAACTTCTTCGACCGCGACCCCATTATGAGTCGTCAAGGGACCTTCGAGGAATTCAAAGGCGATTCCTCTGAAATCATCGTAGCCGAAGCTCTCAAATTCATCGACCAGCAAGCCAAATCAGGCAAACCCTCGTTCACCGTCATTTGGTACGGAACACCGCACTCGCCCTTCGTGGCAAGCGACGAAGACAAGGCGCCGTTTCCAAATCTTGAAGATCCTTCCAAGAACCATTACGGTGAAATGGTCGCCATGGATCGCAGCATCGGTACCCTGCGCAAAGGTTTGCGTGATCTAAAAATCGCCGACAACACCCTGCTCTGGTTCAACAGCGACAACGGCGGGCTGGCTAACATAACCCCGGATACAGTCGGCGGACTGCGTGGTAACAAAGGATCTGTATTCGAAGGCGGAATACGCGTTCCTTGCGTCATCGAATGGCCCGCAGTTATCAAAAATGCGCGGATCACAAACCACCCCACCGCGACCATGGATATTTTTCCGACTATCGCCGAGGTCGTAGGACTTCCAAAATCGGATCTTCTCCAGCCACAGGATGGAACGAGCGTCCGCGCTTTATTCAATAACGAAATCGGCCCGCGCAAAAAGCCGCTCGGTTTCCGTCACATGAAAAAAGCCGCCTTTCTAGACAACGACTACAAACTCGTCGCGCCCGACACGAGCAAGGGCGTATTCTATCTCTACAACGTGGCCGAAGATCCGAACGAAACCAACGATCTTTATAAAACAAACGCCGCAATCGCCAAACGAATGCTCAAGCAATTCCAAAAATGGGACGCTTCGGTCCAAGCCAGCTACGAAGGGAAAGACTACCCTGAAGGGCACGTAGACCCCGACCACCCAGGCCGCCGCGACTGGACCATATCCGAAGAATACGCCCCCTACATCGAAGCGTGGAAAAACCGCCCGGAATTCAAGCGTTACCTCAACAAATAATCTAAAAAATCCACAGGCAGGATGCCTGCTCTACAATAAATGCGAGTCATCACCCTCATTCTCCTATCTACCCTTTTCGCTGAGGCAGCCGAAGAACGGCGATTCGCCAGCCACGAACGGCTTAGCCTTGGAACCGGTTCCGAGACCACTGCATCTTTGCGTATTGGAGATTTAGATGGCGACAACGATCTAGATATCGCGGTCGCCAACGGGCGCCATTGGCCTCATCGGAATATCGTTCTATTCAACCAAGGTCGGGCCCGGTTTAATCTCATCCGCCCTCTTGGGCAGGACCTGGCAGCATCCTACGCAACCGAGCTGGCCGACCTGGACAACGATGGCGACCTCGATATCGCCGTTGGAAACGACAACGCTCCAAACGTCATCTTTCTCAACGACGGCCAGGGAACCTTTCAGCGTCACGCAACTTTCGGAACTCCCTCGAGCATCCGCAGCCTCACGCTTGCCGATATCGACCTGGATGGAGACGTCGATATTCTAGCCAACGCTCGCGGCAGACAGAACTTGATCTACTTCAACGATGGCTCGGCGAATTTCGAGAAGGCCCAACCCTTTGGAAACCAGGTCGATTCCACAATCGACGTTGCCGTAGGCGACATCAACAACGACGGTCATCCCGACCTCGTCGTTGCCAACCGCGACTCTCAGCAAAACCTAATACTCCTCAACGACGGAAAAACTCAATTCAATGAACGAATTCCATTTGGATCGGGTAAAGATGAAACCCGCGCGATCGCCGTGGCTGATTTCAATGGCGACGGCAAACTCGATTGGGTTGCAGGAAATATCGGGAAATTGAATACAGTCTACCTAGGCGATGGGAAAGGGGGTATCAGCGGAACCCACAACTTTGGTCAAGCAAAAGGACGTACTTACGCCCTGGCAGTTGCCGACATGAATAACGACGGTCACCTCGATATCATTGTAGCAAATACCGGCCAACAAAACGCCGTATTCCTCAACCAAGGCGACGGCAAAAGCTATCAGGAAGTACGCTTTGGCAAAGTATCCGAGATAACCTACAATCTAGCCGTCGGAGACCTGAACCAGAATGGATTTGCCGACATCGCAGTCGCCAACTCCGGTTCCCGGAATTTGGTCTACCTGAACCTTCCAGTGAAGAAATAGGACGATCGATTATTTCCCGTCCAAACATTCCAAAAGAACAAAAACTCCTCAGGCATAAAACAGTAGCTCAGCGCTTTAGCCTGAGTCATCGATTGAATAATAACTCAGGCTTGTAGCACTGAGCTACTGGGCCCTACTACTTCGGCTCGTGCAATCTGCCCAGCCCAAATTGATCGCCTGCTTTTTCGACCTTTCCATTCTTCATAAAGATTTCGACCATCTTCTCGCTTGAAACCGTGTTGTAGTGTTCATCCTGCAACAGGTATAAGACTTTTCGCGTTTTCGCATGAATCACTTCTCCGCTAGAGGGATAGGCGTACTGACCATCCATGCTGAACGTGACCCATCCTGGCATATCTCCTAGGACAATACTTGTAAGCTGCTGATATGGCGCCTTTGCGCTAAAGACATGCATACGCATATTATGACCATCGGAAACCCAGACCTCTTTTTCATTGGGAGTTAGCCCGATACCATGGCTTGGATTGCCGTGCCGCCGCACTGGACCCTTATTCCAGCCCAATACCTTTACGCTCGCTAGTTTTTTCCCCGTTTTCAAATCCCCTACTTCAAAACCAAGCAGATCATTGACGTTTACAAAAGCCAGCGACTCGTCGCTATTGATGGTAAAGGGACGGATACCAGCGCTAAATGGACCAACCTTCAGCGCCACTGTATGCGTGCTCGTATCGGCGACGTGCAAAAAGGGCGATCCGATATCCGCCATATAAGCCCGCTTCCCCGAAGGACCGTAAATCGTGTTATGAGCCCTTGAATGAACTTCAATTTTAGCGAGAACATCGCCAGTCGCGCAATCCACCACATTCCAAAAATCCTTTTCGAGCGACGGCAAATACATTGTCTTTCCGTCCGGCGAAATCGACATTCGATCGCAACCACCTTCGTATTCAATTTCCCACAACACTTCTTCCGACCCCAGATCAATACGCTGCATCGATTTTAATGTCGTTATGAAAACGCTGTTGAGCGACTCGCTGACCGCGACGCCTTTGACGTTCGAAGGCACCCCATCGTCCTTAAAACCCTGAGTGGCAATTCGCTTCACGAACCGGTGATTGTCATCGATATCGAAAACCAGCAATCCGTGGCCTCCGTATCCCAAGTAATTCCGGATGCCCGGGGTCGCAACATAAAGGAAATGGCCTGTGCTCCCCTTTTCACTTGGAGCAGCCAGAACGGAGCTAGGCGCGACGATCTGGGTACATAAAAAAAGGAGAACCAGAGTATATCGTTTCGTCATATTCTATACCTAGATAACTTATTCCGAAACGTAAAGCACCCAGTTGAAACGTATAAACAGAACGTCTACTAACCACGCCGCGCTGCGACCTCACCAACCCAAAAGCAAAGCGCCTCGCCACCAATATCGATGTCGTCGATGCTTAGAGATTGTTTAATAAGTCCCGCCCGAGTAGTTGAAGTGAGTTTTCCTGTTCAAATCGTAGTTTTCGAATCAAGTAATACCTGGAGGGTATTGC
>JAPKDW010000399.1 GCA_028822375.1 Opitutaceae bacterium
TGTCAGCCAACTTTTCTTGCTATGGCGAGAAGGCGATTCAGACGCCCCATGTCGATCGTTTGGCGGAGGAAGGAGTGCGATTTTCGCGAGCTTATGCTACTTCACCGGTTTGTTCGACGTTTCGGTCTGCCATGATAACCGGAATGTATCAGACTTCTATTGGCGTTCATCATCATCGTAGTGGACGGGGCGATCACAGTATCCAACTTCCGGATGGGGTGAGGCCAGTGCCGGAGTATTTTCAGGAAGCCGGATATTGGACCTGTATCGGTAGTGGACTGCCAGGGGTCGATCACAAAGGAGTTCCTACCGAACGTAATAGCTTGGGCAAAACGGATTACAATTTCGATTGGAATAAAGAGATTTACGACAGCCATGATTGGGCTGAGCGGGCAGAAGGTCAGCCGTTCTTTATGCAGGTCCAGCTCAATGGCGGAAAGATACGCGGCGCGTCCGAGGCCCACTATGAGGCAATCGAGAAACGCATGGTTGTAGGATTTGGCGAAGCGACGGATCCGGAAAGCGTCGAGCT
Source organism: Opitutaceae bacterium (assembly GCA_028822375.1). Taxonomy (GTDB): domain Bacteria; phylum Verrucomicrobiota; class Verrucomicrobiia; order Opitutales; family Opitutaceae; genus Pelagisphaera. The sequence continues at coordinate 533 of JAPKDW010000399.1, forward strand.
GCCGCCTTATTATCCGCGAGATTCAGTTTTGTTGCGCGATTGGGCGACCTATTTGGATAGCGTTAAGATTACGGACCGGCACGTGGGGCTTCTTATGGATCGTTTGAAAAAAGAAGGTTTGTTGGAGAATACCTTGGTGATCTTCTTTACGGATCACGGAATCAGCCATGCTCGAGGGAAGCAGTTTATTTACGATGAAGGCACTCATATCCCGCTGGTTATTCGTGGGCCCGGAATCGCCAAGGATGAGATGCGAAGCGATTTGGTAGAGCATATAGATATTGCGGCTTTGTCTTTAGTGGCTGCAGGAATTGAAATCCCCGAAAAAATGGAGGGAGTCGATATTTTGGAGAGCGATTACGAATCGAAGAAAGCCGTGTTCGCTGCCAGGGATCGGTGCGGGGAAGCGGACGATCGTATCCGATCTGTGCGTACGAATAAGTATCTTTATATTAAGAATTTCTATCCTGAGCGACCTCTTCTGATGCCGAGCGAATACAAGGATAACAAGCTCATCCTGCAGCGATTACGCGAATTGCGGATGGAGGGCAAAGTGAGCGATTTGACCGAGCAATTGCTTTTCGCTTCAACCCGCCCGGCCGAGGAACTTTATCTCTATGGCGAGGACCGCTGGCAGATTACGAATTTGGCGGATGATCCCAAGTATGGTGCGGCTCTCAAGCAACATCGCGCACGTTTGGAGAGTTGGATAGAAGAAACCGGAGACATGGGCTCGGAAACGCTTGAGGTCTATATTATGGAAACGGAAGACCAAATGAAATCCACTCGCAATGTGGAGTCGCGCGAGCGATATCGGAAGAATTCCGAACTGTACATGCAGTGGATGCGTGAAGGGAAATGAGAGGCATTTTAGGTGACTACTTCAACAATAATGGCCGCTCGGAGATCGGCCGCTACCTTTTGAATACTTCGGGGCTTGCCCCATACGCGTCAACTGAACTGAACATCTTCCGACGGAACAGAGAGTAGATGGCGAAGCAAAACCACGCCGCGCTGCGACGTAGCTACGCCGAGGATTCGGCGTGGGATCTGCAATGGATCCGGTTGTTTGCCGTCGCTTTAATTCAAATGTTTCGTGGTCAACGATTGACCAATTAGGGTTTCGATTGTTTGCGAATATGCACCTTCACTTCAGTCGCTTATAAACTCCCTCGTATGCAAAGCGTTGAATAATTAGTAACCCTTCTTTATATCGTTGGGGCGGGCATGATGTTCGTTGAACCATCGAGCAAGTATTTGAACATTTTTTCCTAAAATATCCAATTATCCTATGAGAAAATCATTTAGAAAACCTATTAGTGGTTTATTCCTTTTGGTTGCCTTGTCCTTTGTCGCTCATGGTCAGCAGCAGGATGAACCGATCTTCATAAGCGGCGTGTATCCGCATCTGACGACCTACGCCGACAATGGGGGACAGGTGAAGAACCTCAATGAGTGTGGTATCGGAGCAGTCGTACCGTGGGCAGGGAAATTGTGGATGGTGAATTATGCAGCCCACGAACCGTTCGGGAGCGATCACAAGCTATACTCGATTGGCGAGGATTTGGAAATGACCATTCATCCGGAAAGCGTGGGCGGTACGCCGGCTGGACGAATGATTCACAAAGAATCGAAGCAATTATTGATGGCCCATTATGTGATCGACCAATCCGGCAAGGTGAGGGCGGTTTCGCCGGATATCATGCCGGGGAGAATCACCGCTTTTACGCGTCACCTTAAGGATCCTGAGAATTGGGTCTACGTCATTGATATGGAGGGCATGATTTACGAATTGAACGTGCATGATTTGGAAGTGCGGAAGCTGTTTCACAAACCGGTGCCAGGTTGGCATGCCAAGGGCGCTTATGTTGCCCAAGGTAAATTGATAATTGCAAACAACGGCGAACATGTGGGAGGCAGTTTTCGCCATGGAATTTCGGATGAAGAAGCGAAGGCGATCTTAGCGCGAATTGAGGCCAAAAACGAGGACGAGCGTGGTTCCCTTTCGTCATGGGATGGCGAATACTGGGAGGTGCTGGAGCGGAAGCAATATACCGATGTGACGGGCCCCGGCGGTCTTAAGGGGAATGCTAACGATACTGATCAGATTTGGACGATCGGTTGGGATAATCGCTCTCTAAGACTGAAGGTGATGGATGAGGGCCAGTGGTCCACGTACTTACTGCCTAAGGCTTCTTTTAACAATGATGCAATCC
>JAPKDW010000006.1 GCA_028822375.1 Opitutaceae bacterium
TTCACGTATCCAGTTTATGGCCTCTTCGCTTGATTCGAAGAAGCCATCTAGTTGAGCTTCATAGGCTAGGGAGAGAATTTCTTTAAAAAGAATCCCAGGTTTTAGGCCAATTTCAATTAAGTGGCGACCTAGTAATATTGGTTTCGGAGCAGAATCGTTTACTGCGAGTTCCGCTATTCGATTTGAATAGTCCGCCAATCGTTTTTTCTGTTCCGGAGAAACGAGAGGGGGTCGCCCCAAATGATCCGAGCGCATTACGTAATGCAATTCATTTGTAGTTGCAGGATAAATACGTCTGGAAAGGCGTCGTAAACTAGAATCGCTTGGGGGTCCGTCTTTGAATGAATTGAGAAAGTGATGGTTTTCGACGAGCTTTCGTACTTTCCCGGCTGTAGCGATCGGAGCGCCTATTCGTTTGAGTAGGCTTTCGGAAAGCCAACCGCTGTCTTGGTCGTGACCAGGACTAATCCAACGAAGCTTTCCGCCTTTTTCGGCAAAACGCGTTTGGCGAGATTTTCCTAAGTCGTGGCAAAGCGTTCCGAAGATCAGAGTTGTTCGAAGTGATTCGTCGAGATCTTTCCAGTCGGTTTTCTCAACCAATGCGTCAAGACAATGTAGGGTGTGAGTAAATACATCGCCTTCAGGGTGCCACTCGGGATCTTGAGGTAAGCGGAGCAAAGCATTGATTTCAGGAAAGAATGCGATCCAGCCGCTTTCCTTCAGAGCTACCATTCCCATTGACGGGATTCTAGATTTTTCGGCCCACTTACGCCATTCTCCCCAGATGCGTTCAAGGGCGAGCGTTGAATACTCGGACTTCATTTGCTTGCAGAGTTCTGCGGTATCGGGATGAAGCTTTAATCCGAAGCGCCCGGCAAATTGAACCGCTCTTAGCGCTCGCAACGGATCTTCCGAAAAAGCGTCGCTTACGTGACGCAAAATTCCGTTCTCAAGATCGGCCTGGCCGCCGTAGTAATCGATAATGACCTCTTTGTCAGGATCGTAGAGAAGGGCGTTGATGGTGAAATCGCGGCGGCGTAATGCCGTTTTTTCGTCGAGAGAGATATCGGGATGGATTTCGAAGCCTCGGTGACCTGTCCCGGATTTCGATTCAGTGCGTGGTACGCTAAAGTCGTATTCCGAACCATGCCGCCATAGTTTAACGACAGCGAACGATTTACCGACTCGATCGGTACGGCCAATTGTCTGAAGGGTATTTGCGATTGTGTCTAGTTCGAGTCCGTAGACTTCCACGTCGAAGTCATTTGGTTTTTGCCCAAGCAGAGCATCTCGAACACAGCCGCCAACTAACCGACAGGTGGCGCCCCTTTCTTTAAGAAGAGCAATTGCTTCCTTCAAATCTGGTGAGATTTGAAGAGAAAACGACGTTTTGCGTGGTGAAATGGTCATTAAATGGCATTACTCGGAAGCAGAGCTAAACGCTAAAGCAACCCAGCCTACGATTAAACTCAGTCCGCCAAGGGGCGTAACAGGCCCAAGGATTGAGGGTCCGCCGAGAGCTAGGCCGTAGAGTGATCCAGAGAAGAGTAAAATCCCTGCCAGCCACGTCCAGGCTGCAATGGTTGATTGTCGCGATTGAATTCCGCCAGATCGGAACGCCAGGGAAAAGAGGGCCACAGAATGGACCAAGTGATAGAGAACGGCCGTTTTCCAGGCTTCAATCATACCTTCTGCAACCAATCGGTCGTTGAGAGCATGAGACCCAAAAGCTCCCAAAGCAATGGCGATGGCAGCGGATATGGCGGCGATTTTCAGGAAATTCATATTAATCTAGTTGGTTATAAGAAAACGGGAAACAATAGCGTTCTCTTGGAGAACATAAATCATCCCGTTACTGGAGACGAATCAAGTCAAGACGTAGGAATGAGCGTTTAGCTTTACTCAAAGGGATCTCGTAGCAGAATGGCATTCTGGCCTCGACTCGAAGCGGTGAATTTTGCATCGATCAAGAGTGCTTTAGAGTATCGCTCGCAAACGACCAATTGAACTCCAACCCGATATGAAGATCCGCTTCGCCATTCTTGCCACTACCGTTTTCGCCTTAGCTGTGTCGGTTTTCGGCCAAAATTATAGTCTTAACCTAGACCTGACTTTCGACACGAAGTACGTCTTTCGCGGTCAGCAATTAGCGGATAACGTTTTCCATCCGTCGATTGAGTTCGCTCAGGATGATTTATATTTGGGAATATGGGCATCGCAGCCAATGGAAAACCGTGGTTGGCCTGAGCGGTGGCAAGACGAGGTCGATTTTTACGGAGGCTACGGGTGGGCCATCAACGAAAAGACCAGTTTCGATATTGGCGGGGCTTACTATTATTATCCAACAGGCGATAGCACGATTGAGCCCTATATCGGGATAATTCGCGAGGTTTCGGGAATTGAGACCTCGCTCTACCTGTACCGGGATCTAGATTTGGACACGACGACTGCTGAGGGATCCGCGAATTACAGTTTGCCGCTTGGAGGAAACGCTTCGGTAGATCTGGGAGTGAACCTGGGAACGGTGGACGCGGACAGTCGAGGAAGCTATTTTTATTATGGAGCGGACGTGGTGGTGCCTTTCGAGCTGAACGATAATGCAGTCTTTTCCGTAGGCGTTCATTACTCGGATAATGATATCGGTTTCCTCATTCCCGACAGTCATTTCCACGGGTCTACTTCTATAACGATTGGCTTTTAACGCGCTATCGGTTCATCCGATTCGATCCAAGCGTCAGATTCTCGGCAAAAAAGTCTCTCAAAATCATTGACAAGCCTTCGAGAGGGGGTAGGAGTTTTCCTCTTTTTCTCGAAATCCGATGAAAACATTTTCAGCCAAAAAGGAAACCGTTAAACGCGATTGGGTCATTATCGACGCCAAGGATCAAATCCTAGGCCGATTGGCCGTGAAGATTGCTAATCAATTACGTGGACGGAATAAGCCAACTTACACGCCTCACGTCGACACCGGCGATTTCGTTGTTGTTATCAACGCCGACAAGATCGTTCTGACAGGTAAAAAGGAAGAGCAGAAGAAGTACATGTTCTATAGCGGCTATGTTGGCGGCGAGAAGTATTTGAGCGTTTCTCAAATGCAAGAGCGCCGTCCGGACTTCGTCGTGAAGCACGCGGTTAAAGGCATGCTTCCAAAGAATCGTCTTGCTGCTAAGATGCTCACGAAGCTCAAAATTTTCGCTGGCGAGGAACATCCTCACGAAGCGCAACAACCCAAACCAATTTCACTTTAGTAACTCTTCCCTGACATGGCAGAAGAAAATAGCGTTTATCTAGGAACTGGCCGCCGCAAGACAGCGGTTGCTCGCATTCGCCTCACAGAAGGCACGGGCCAGGTAGTAATCAACGGCAAGACTGTTGATGATTTCTTTTCTCACGAGAATTTCTCGAGAGCAGCATTGCTTCCGCTCGCGACGATCGATGCGAAAGAAAAGTTCGACGTTAAAGCCACCGTACAAGGGGGCGGCGACAGCGGACAAGCAGGAGCTTTGGCTCTTGGTATTGCTCGCGCATTGCTTAAATTCGACGTTGAGCTCCGAGCGGCCTTGAAACCAGCAGGTCACCTGACTCGCGACCCTCGAATGAAGGAACGAAAGAAGGCAGGACAACCAGGAGCGCGCAAGAAATTCCAATTCTCGAAGCGCTAAGCCGACTCAAAAATTCAATTTTCGACAAGGTCCTCTCTGGTTATTCGCCAAAGGGGGCCTTTTTGTTTTCACATAACGACTGTAGAAATAGTAGATTTTATAATGTGCGGGAAAAACGCATAGGATCGTCGATCATCCAAAAATCGACGTTTCGACTTCAATCGCGAAACCTCAAACAGAAATAGTACAATGAACGCAGCAATCGTAGGCGCATCCGGATACGGCGGGGAAATTCTCGTCAAACTGCTGGCAGCTCATCCGAAGGCCAATCTCGTATCGGTTACTTCAAGAAGCCAAGCAGGCCGCAAAGTAAGTGAAGTGATTCCCGAATTGCGGGGCGTGCTCGACGATATGGTTTTTGATGTTTCCGATGCTCAGGCAATCGCTGCTCGGGTTGATTTGGACTGTGTTTTCCTAGCGCTTCCGCATGGCGCAGCAGCGGAGTATGCGAGAGTGATTGTCGAAGCGGGAAAGCAGGTTATCGATTTCAGTGCCGATTTCCGGATTTCCGATCCGGCGATCTACGAGGATTATTACGGTCAGCCGCACCCGGATGTGGAATTACTCCAGGATGCGCAGTATGTGCTTCCTGAAATCACTGAAGACGGTTGGCAATCCAAGAAGCTCTTCGCGTGTCCCGGATGTTATCCTACCAGTATTTTAACACCGCTTTTTCCACTGCTTAAAGCGGGTATTGTCGGCAAGCAGCATATCGTTGCCAATTCATTCAGCGGAACTAGTGGCGCCGGAAAGCAAGCGAACGAAGCGTTCTCGTATTGCGAGGTTAATGAAAGCGCCAAGGCTTACGGAATTCCCAAACATCGGCACTTGAGCGAAATCGAGGAGCAGCTCGGAATGGCGGGCCAGGGTGAAGTGATCATTCAATTCAATCCGCACCTCGCTCCAATGAACCGGGGAATTGTCACGACCATTACAGTACCTGCAGGCGATTCTACGATCGAACAGCTTTACGAAGTTTGGGAAGTCGCTTATGCGAATCGGCCATTTGTCTATATCCTTCCATCGGATACGCGACCGGAAACGAAGTACACCGTTGGTACCAACCGAGTGGATATTTCGGCAATCAAGGATTCTAGAACAGGTAACTTCGTTATTACCTCTGCGGAGGACAATTTGATGAAAGGTTTAGCAGGCCAAGCGATTCAGATCATGAATCTTTGGCAGGGCTGGGATGAAACGGAAGGGTTGATCCATGTCTAACGAAGTGCATTTCCAAGAGGACACGAACGGCCTTAGCGATCCTAAAGGGTACTTGGCTGCAGCGGTCAGCGCGGATATTCGGGGCAATGGCGGTGATCGCTTGGACATGGGAATCGTATATTCCTTGTCTCCTTGCGCAGCAGCAGGTGTTTTTACGAAAAACGCGGTTAAGGCGGCTCCGGTACTGGATTGCGAACGCATCCTTGGTTTAGGTACGCCGATACATGGAATCGTAGCCAATAGCGGAAATGCGAATGCTTGTACGGGGACGCAGGGAATCCAAGATTCTTTGGAAATGATTCGGTCGGCTGAAGCGGCTTGCGGTTCACCGGAAAACGGATTTTTGGTTTGTTCGACTGGTAGAATCGGCGACTTGCTACCGATGGATAGAATCAAGCCGGCGATAGCTAAATTGGGCGAATCCATTGAGAAGGATAGCGCATGTGGCGCTGAGTTTGCTACATGTATTCTTACTTCCGATACACGGAATAAGACATGTACGGCTCAATTCGAAATTAATGGAAAGCTCGTTTCGGTTGGTGGCGCGGCAAAAGGAGCGGGTATGATTCAACCGGATATGGCAACGATGTTGGCATTTGTCACCACGGACATCGCTGCATCTTCTGCCGAACTGAAATCGCTTCTCGTCGAAGCGGTGGACCCGACTTTTAATGCCATCACAGTGGATGGCGACATGAGCACGAACGATACGGCGCTGGTTCTAGCTAATGGCGAATCGGGAGTGAAGCTTGATGATCAGTCGAGGGCTTTGTTTAAAGAGGCTCTTTACCGGGTTTGCGATTGTTTAGCGGATAAGATCGTTTCGGATGGCGAACGGATTACGAAAGTTGTGGAGATTCTCATCAGTGGAGCGGCAAGCAATTCGGACGCGGAAAACATTGCTCGGGCGATTGGCAATTCTTTGCTCGTGAAAACTTCTTGGTATGGAAACGATCCGAATTGGGGAAGGTTAATGGATGCTTTGGGATATGCGGATGCTCAGATCGATCAGTATGTAATCGATATCAGCTACGATGACGTGTCAGCTCTTGTATCGGGAGATCCGATACCTAATAATAAACCCAAGTGGAAAGAAGTCGTTTCTCAGTCTCGGTTTACTATCAAAATCGATATGCATCAAGGCGATGGAATCTATCGGTTGAGAGCGAGCGATTTAACTGAAGGGTACGTAGACTTTAACAAAAGCGAATAATCTTCGGAGAGCTATTTTAGGATGATCATGAACATGCAGGACATAATTTCAAAGGCGGCGGTATTGGTTGAAGCCTTGCCATACGTTCAAGAATTCAGAAATTCCGTATTCGTTATTAAATACGGAGGAAGTTTCATGGATGACCCTGATCCGGAAATTAGGGCACGGGTTGCAGGCGACATCGCCTTTTTGTCCGCAGTTGGTATCCATGCGGTTGTGGTGCATGGCGGTGGCAAGGCGATTAGCCGGGCGTTGAGCGAAAAGGGAATTGAAACGAAATTTATAAACGGCCTGCGGTACACTGATGAGGATACGGTAAAAGTGGTCGACGAAGTATTGAGCGGCCAAGTCAACGGCGAAGTCTGCGAGATGCTGCAAATCCGCAATGATCGACCTATCGGGATACCTGGAACGACAGTGCTCGAAGGCGAGAAATACACTGAGGATAGCCAGGGAAATCCAGTGGACCTTGGTTACGTTGGCAATGTGGTTGCGGTAAAGTCGAAGATTATTAAAAAGGCGATTAAAGACGGTTATACTCCGGTGATTTCCCCAGTCGCTAAAGGGATAGATGGTAAGCTATACAACGTAAACGCCGATGTGGCAGCCGCTTGCGTGGCGAGCGCGTTGCGGGCTCGGAGATTGGTTTACTTAAGCGACGTGCCAGGTCTATTGAGAGATCCTAAAGATCCGGATACATTGATTCCTGCGCTTAAAGTTAATCAAGTAGAGAAGCTGAAAGCTAACGGAACGATTAGCCAAGGTATGCTACCTAAGGTCGACAGTTCAATGAAGGCTCTCGATTCAGGAGTTCACCGGGTCCATTTGATCGATGGTAGATTGCCCCATAGTCTGCTATTGGAAATTTTCACTGATAAGGGAATCGGCACTGAGATTTCGCGCTAATTTCGTCGGAATACAGCTTTCCGATAGAACCTTTAAATACAATACGCCATGAACGCTAAACTGGATACCGAACAGCTTTATAAAGATAATGTGCTCGGCAATTATGGATTGCCGCCAGTGACTATCGTTCGTGGTCGCGGTCTCCGGGTGTGGGATGATGCGGGTAAAGAGTATTTGGATTTTTGTTCTGGAATAGCGGTTACCAGTTTGGGGCATTGTCACCCGAATTTGGTCGAGGCTATTCAGAAGCAGGCGGCTGCTCTGCTCTGCGTGAGCAATCTGTATCGGAACGAGAATCAGGCGAAACTGGCCGCGAAACTCGACGAAAAAGCAGGCGGCGGCGGCAAGCTATTCTTTTGCAATAGTGGAGCGGAAGCAAATGAAACCCTCATCAAATTGTCTCGGCTTTACGGTCAAAAGCAATCTGGCGAGGAGGGTAAGCGCTACAAAGTCGTTTGCGCGGAAAATGCGTTTCATGGTCGGACATTCGGAGGAATGAGCGCGACGCCTAAAGCGAAAATTCAAGACGGATTTGCTCCTTTAGTGGACGGTTTCGTTTTCGCGGAGCTAAACAACCTGGCAAGTTTCGAAGCGGCGATTGACGACGATACTGCTGCTGTATTTATCGAAACAATACAGGGAGAAGGGGGCATTTATCCGGCAAGCGTTGAGTTTCTTCAAGGATTAAGAGCGCTTTGCGATGACAAGGGAGTCCTGCTTTTGATCGATGAAGTGCAATGCGGCGTTGGTAGAACAGGCACGTTTTTCGCCTATGAAGAAGCGGGTATTCGCCCGGATGCTATTGGTATGGCCAAAGGCCTTGGCGGCGGCGTGCCGATTGGAGCGGTCTGGATTGACGATGCATACGCTGACTTGTTTGGGCCGGGCTCCCATGGCACGACATTCGGGGGTACGCCTTTGATTAGCGCGGCTGCTCTAGCGGTACTCGAAACGATCGAATCGGATAGTCTCTTGGAGCAGGTCCAAGAGAATGCTCCTTATGTGATGGAGCGCCTTAGAAGGCTTCAATCGGAATTACCGGAGTACATTTTGGAAATCAGAGGTTCTGGCTATATGATCGGTATTCAAATAGCGGAGTCACCGATGGATATGGTCGCATTGCTTCGTGAGAAAGGGCTAATAGTTCCCCCTGCGGGGACCGACGTTATCCGTTTCCTTCCTGCATTGACGGCAACGAAGAAAGACTTCGACGAAGCGATAGCGCTTTTTGGCGAGGCTTCGAGAGAACGCTCGGCACTGATCCGGAAGTCAGCCACTGCGTAAATGAAAAACAATTACAACAACGAGATTAAGAATTTATTATGGCTCATTTTTTAAAGGAAACGGATTTTGCGCCTCACCAGGCAGCCGAAGTATTTGCGCTTGCTCAAAGTTTCAAGAAGGGACGGGGACGTCACACGCCTCCGTCGCTTAAAGGGCAAACTTGGGCGATGATCTTCTCGAAATCCAGCACGCGGACACGGGTCTCTTTTGACGTTGGGATCCATGAGCTGGGAGGACATCCAATATTTCTCAACAAGAACGATATTCAGTTGGGACGAGGCGAATCGGTATACGACACGGCGAACGTGCTTTCGCGGTTCGTACATGGCCTCATTGTTCGGACTTACGAGCAAAAGGAATTGGAAGAGCTATCAGAGATGGGAACCATTCCGGTGATCAATGCCCTGACTGATTTTCTGCATCCTTGCCAAACGTACACGGACGCTTTTTCGATGACCGAGCGTTGGTCTGATGGAACGAATCACTTGGAATCGCTCAAGGGCCGCAAGATGGCATACTTTGGCGACACGGCGAACAACATAGCGAACTCCTGGATTCTGGGCGCGGCGATGTTCGGGATGGAGCTGGTTCTTGCGGGTCCCGAAGGCTACGAGCCGGGCGACAAAATCAAACAGGTTCTAGCCGATAGCGGTTACGCTCCCACTTACACGTTCACGAACGATCCTGAAGCAGCGGCTCGCGATGCGGATGCGCTTTACACAGACACATGGGTCAGCATGGGACAAGAAAAGGAATCGGCTGATCGGATTGAAGCGATGAGACCGTTTTCGGTGACGAGCGATCTAATGAAGCTTGGTAAAGCTGACGCGCTTTTCATGCACGATTTGCCGGCCTACAAGGGGATGGAAGTCCAGGAGGACGTTCTATACGGTTCGCAATCCATCATTTTCGACCAAGCGGAAAACAGGCTTCACACGCAAAAAGCCATTATGGCGATACTCGCCCAAGGGCTGCGGGCTTAGACTTTAGCCCACGGATTGCGCAGATGAGCACGGATTTATTTCGGGTAATAAGCTTAAATGAGCGCTTCAAAAGCGTGACTTCGGCGGGATAAGCTAATTCAATTAATCGCAAATTCAATCTGCGTTCATCTGTGTAATCCGCGGGACTAGAAAAATTCAATTTCGATACAAATTTAGACTATGAAAATCGCGCTAGCATATTCGGGCGGACTGGACACTTCGGTACTGGTTCGATGGTTGAAGGATCATTACAATGCAGAGGTCGTCACGTTCGCTGCTGATGTAGGACAGGAAGAAGAGCTCGATGGGCTAGAAGAGAAGGCTCTCGCGACTGGAGCGTCGGCTCACTACACACTCGATTTGGTCGAGGAGTTCGCTGCCGACTTCATCTATCCAATGATGCGCGCCAATGCGATTTACGAGGGCCAGTATTTCCTCGGGACTTCGATTGCTCGTCCTTTGATTGGCAAGGCTCACATAGAGCTAGCTCGCAAGGTGGGCGCTGACGCCTTGGCTCATGGCGCGACTGGCAAGGGCAACGACCAAGTTCGGTTCGAGCTGGCGTACGCAGCTTTGGCTCCGGATCTACAAACGATCTCTCCTTGGCGGATGGACGTGTTTCGCAAGGCTTTCCCAGGGCGTACGGAAATGATCACTTACTGCGCCGAGAATAACATCAATGTGGAGGCATCGGCTTCAAAGCCTTACTCGATGGACCGTAACCTCCTCCATATTTCCTATGAAGCAGGCATTTTGGAAGATCCATGGTTCGACCCGACGACTCCAGGGAACAAGGCGATGTATAAGCTAACGGTTGATCCCGAGGATGCTCCTAACGAAGCGCAGTACATCGAACTCGATTTCGAGAAGGGCGACTGCGTGGCAGTTGATGGCGTATCGATGAACCCGGCTCAAACGCTCAAATCCCTCAATGCCTTGGCGGGAAAACATGGAATTGGCCGTGTTGATATCGTGGAAAATCGTTTCGTCGGGATGAAGAGCCGTGGCGTATATGAAACTCCTGGTGGCACCATTTTGATGATGGGTCACAAGCAGGTCGAGTCGATCACCATGGATCGTGATCTCGGACACCTGCGCGATAGCTTGATTCCCAAGTACGCAGAATTGGTTTACAATGGTTTCTGGTACGCGCCCGAACGTGAAGCCCTACAGGCGTTGATCGATAACAGCCAAAAGAGCGTCACCGGCACCGTTCGACTCAAGCTCTACAAGGGAAACATCACAACTGTTGGCCGCAAGTCGCCTTACTCGCTATACAGCGAGGATATCGCATCGATGGAAGGTGTGGAAAGCGATTACAATCCCGACGATGCTACTGGATTCATCCGTCTTCAAGGCCTCCGTTTAAGAGAGCGTTTCGCGAACCAAAAGCAATTCATCGAACAGTAAGAGTTCTACCCAGTCGCTTAACTTTCAAAGCCCTCGGATAAAATGCCGGGGGCTTTTTGTTTGATCTGTTTGACTGAGACTTGCGATCTGTTCGGGTGGATTGAGTTTCTGATAGACCTTTTGGGCAGTGAGGCTTGCGAGTATGCACGATATGGCGAAGCCGATGATTGCCAGGATGATGATGGGTTGGGGGACTTTGCGATCACCGGTGAGCTCCTTGCGGGTGCCGAGATAGATCAGAGCGAGAGCAAGAGCGGGGATGCCGAGAATCGTTAGCGCTTGGGCAAGAGTGATGAGAGAGACGACGCTGCCTGTTTTTGCTAGGGAAGCGAGCGCGACGAGTAGCCCGACGAGCAGAGCGATAGTGGTGAAGAGAACGGGGCCTCGGTCTTTCAGTCTGGATCCCATTCCTAAGGAGTCGGACATGACGGTCCCGCCGATCATGGCATTGACCAGGAAGGAGCTGAGGGCGCCGCCGAGAATGCCGGCGCAGAAGATGATCTTTGCGCTGGGCCCGAAGAGGGGCTCGAGCTGACGGGCGACATCGCCGACGGATGCGAGATTAACGGGTTGGGCTTGGCCGTAGAAGACGCGCCAAGAAGTGAGCAGAATAATCGCGGTGACGATGCCGAGAATCGAGATACTGAGGATCGAGTCGGTAAGTCCTTGGCGCGTTTCGCTGAGTCCCCAGCCTTTTTCTTTGACGAGGTAAGCTTGGTAGAAAGCACCGCCAACGGAGAAGGTTGTGCCAATCATGGCGAGCAGGGGAAGCCAGTCTTTAGCCTGTTTAGATGGAGTTGGCTCGAAGCCTTGGGGCTGAAGGAAGACGACGAGAAAGTTAATCAGAAAAGCGAGCACCATGAGCCCGATGAGGAACTTCATTACCTTCTCGATCGAGCCGTAGAGATTGCGTAGCCGATAGAGGCAAACGACGATGAACAGATTGACGCCTATTAGAATTGCAGCCCGAGCAGCTAGGCTAAGCGGTTCTCCGTCGGAGAGCGATTCGAGGCCGCCTACGAGCGCGATGTTGTTGGAAGATTGGAAGAGGGCGACCAGGACGAAGAGTATCAATCCGATGGCGACGGTGACGGGTTTTCCGAGTCGGGCCGAAAGTTCATCGCAAATGCTGCCTTCGTAGACGACTCCCAGCCGTGCAGCGAGCGCGACCATGGCGATCATGAGGATGGTTGCTACGACGATGACCGGTAGGGCGGCGATGCCGAATGTGGCCCCGACTTTAGAGCTTGTTAGGATCGAACCAGGGCCGAGAACGACCGCAGCGACGATGATGGCGGGACCGACGGATTTGAGGAGTGGTTTCATGAGGTAGGGATTCGAGGGGAGAGGTGGATTAGATTTCGGCGACCATTCGTTCGAGCCGCTGGGCGAAATCGACCCAGACGCGCCTCCCTTCTCCAGATTCGTCGATATCTTGGCCCGCATGGATCGCAGCCTTTAAGTGCGGTTCGATGGAAAGCCAACCATCGTAGCCAGTGGCGCTGAGGTCTTCTAGAATGCGTTTCTGGACGGGGTCTTCATCGACGTGACAGGTTACGTAATCCACCCCGTTCTCGCCTGGCTTCGCGCACTTAATGTGGACATGAGCGATTTGATCCCGGCAACGTTGGTAGTAATCCCAGGTCGCTTCGATATCGTTGTCGTGTAAGCTGTTGTTGCCCGTGTCGAAGATCAGTTGAAGCGCGGGGTGATCGACGGCTTCGACGAGCTCGAGATAGCCGGTCGCGGTTTCGCCGTAGCCGTTGCAATTTTCGTGTCCCAGAATTACTCCTTCGTCACCAGCGATGCGGGCGAGCTCTTTGAGGCGACGAACGGTTTCCGCCTTCCAGTCCGCTCGGCTTAGGGCGTTGGGTTCGGGGTTGGGATAGGACATAATACGGAGGAACTTAGCGCCGGTTTCTCGCATGCGGGGCGCTACTCGCTTGAGCTCGTCTAGGTCGACTTGGAAATCCGAGCTGATAGGACGTGCCCAATTGGCGATTTGCCCGCCGAATCCCGCTATGGAAATGGATTCTGATTGGAGCCGCTCCCATGTTCGTTTCCATTCGTCGTCGCTTAGATCGCAGACGTTCTTCCCGTTGATGAGACGAAGCTCGATGGCGTTCCAGCCGACTTCTTGCAAAGTGGAAATCTGGCCATCCAGAGTACGTTCAGCTTCGTCGGCGAATCCAGTAAATCGAAAGGGCATAATGCAGTGGAGGTATCTAAGCCTAAGCAAACGAATGGCTGCCCGAGCGTCGACGAAAATTGGCGCTTTATGGTATTTGCTCGGAAGAAAGAATGGTAGGGCAGGACCGTCGAAGCGGTCCTTTGGAAAAGTTGTAGGAGCGGGTTCACCCCGCGATCCCGCTTATTCTGTCTTATATAAATCCATAGCATCGCGGGGTAAACCCGCTCCTACAGGTTAGAGACAAAAATTACTCAGCCACTACCGCTTCTGCTTCCGCAGGAATCCTGCTTTGGAGAACCATCGCTTTTTGCAGCCAGTAGAAGTTTTCTTGAGTGATGTTGGCTTGAAGGTCTTCGAGGTAGGTGCGAGCGGCGTCGAAATTTTCTTCCTCAACTGCGAGCGTCGCTAGACGGTAACGGGCTTCGGCGAGGTTGCCGGCGTTATCATTGGAAGCGATGGTCCGGAGAATATCTTGAGCCTTGGCGCTTTGACCTTCTTGCAAGAGAGCCATTGCTTGACCCATTAGAGCGGCGTCCTTGATGGCGTCTTTGGCGGAGCTAGCGGCATCTTCGTAGTAGCCCGCTGCTTTTCCGTATTCTTTGGCTTCGTAGGCTTCGTCGCCGAGTTGCTTGAAAGCGAATCCGCTGAGAGGCTCACCTGCTTCGTCTTCGGCGAAGGCGAGCTTGGAGGCGCTGTCATCGGCCGATGCGTAGCTTTCTTGGACCGAGATCTTGGCGCTGGCGGACAGGTACAGGCTAAGCTGATAGATGCCGAATACGACGAAGATTCCGACAATCGAGTAAATGATGAACTTCTGGTTCTTCTCCCAAATGAGGGCGAGCTGATCTTCGAAATCGGCTCCACTTGCAGCTGCTGCAGCAACTAGATTACGTTCGTCGCTTTTTGGAGTTGGGTTCTTATCTGAGGAATGGGCCATAATACTTCGCCTGTTATTTTGAGAAAAAGTGATTGAGCGCGTTTTTGGAGCGATTTAAAGCAATTTCGTCCACTGAGCAGTCCATTCCTTAGGAAATGGCGTATTTTGACGAGATTCTCGGAGTCGCTGACTCAGTCAAATACGACAGTCTTGTTTTCGTAGACCAGGATACGGTTTTCGAGATGTCTCGAAACGGCTGTCGCGAGGGTGAGTTTTTCCATGTCGCGCCCTTTGCGGATGAGATCGCGCACCGTGTTGCGGTGAGTGATGTTGGCAACGGCTTGGTGGATAATAGGCCCTTGATCGAGATCGGCTGTCGCGTAGTGCGCGGTTGCTCCGATCAGTTTGACGCCACGCTTGTGCGCTTGGTGGTAGGGTTTGGCTCCGGCGAAAGCAGGCAGGAAGGAGTGGTGGATATTTATTACCGGTTTTCCGATAGTATCTAGAAAGATGGGCGAGAGGACCTGCATGTAGCGGGCCATTATAACTAACTCGATATCGTTTTGCTTGAGCAAGGCCAGTTGCTGAGCTTCCGCCTCGGACTTGGTCTCTTTCGTAACCGGGATGTGGGCGAAAGGAATGCCGTAATTCTCCGATACTTCTTTTAAGGTCTCGTGATTCGAAATGACCAAAGCGATGTCACAAGGGAAATCCCCTGCTTTCCAGCGCAGAATCAAGTCGTGGAAACAATGGTCCGCCTTCGAGACCATTATAGCGACTTTCGGTTTGTGTCCGGAAATCGCCACTTGGGTTTTCATGCCGATCGAATCGCCGAACGCTCGGAATGCTTTGGCATCCTCTTCAACCGAACGTCCGCCTTCCACTGCCCATTCGACGCGTTGGAAAAAGACGCCCGCTTCCGGGTCGCGGTGTTGGTCGGCGTGGATAATATTGCCGCCGTTTTCGAAAATCCAACTGGAGACTTTCGATACGAGACCCTTTTGGTCGGGTCCGGAAAGGAGGGCGACGATACGTGGAGCGTTTGTAGTCATGGCAGTCACACCGTCGCGACGTTCTTGCGAACGTAGCTCTGTACGGAACGCACGTCGAAGTCCTTTTCCTTGAGGGCTTCGATGCCGGCTACTGCCGCGGTGGCTCCAGTAAGCGTGGTCATTATACAGATGTTGTGTAGGTAGGCTTGAGAGCGGATGTGGTTCTCGTCCTTGCGCGGTACCATTCCGGATGGCGTATTGATGATCATCTGCATCTCGCCGTTCTTGATTAGATCGAGAACGTTGGGCCGTCCTTCGGCGATGCGGAAGAGTTTGTTGGCTTCGATACCGTTTTCCTTCAAATTATCAGCGGTGCCACTGGTCGAGTAAATTTGGAATCCGAGTTTGACGAGTTTCTTGGCGAGCTCGACGGCCTTGGGTTTGTCCTGGTCTTTGACGCTCAAGAATACGTTGCCTCCGACTGGTAGGCTTGGTTTGGCAGCAGCTTGCGTTTTGGCGAACGCAACGCCGAAATCTTCGTCCATGCCCATGACTTCCCCGGTAGAACGCATTTCCGGTCCAAGGCGAATCGTGGAGCCAGGGAAACGGACGAATGGGAAAACCGCTTCTTTGATACACCAGTGCTTGGGGCTCATTTCTTCGGTGAAGCCGAGTTCTTGAAGCGTTTTGCCTGTCATCACCTTAGCAGCGATTTTGGCGAGTGGCATTCCAATTGCCTTCGATACGAAAGGTACGGTGCGTGAGGCGCGTGGGTTGACTTCGAGGACGAAAAGCTGGTCGCCTTGAATAGCGAACTGGATGTTCATCAAGCCGATGACCTTGAGCGCTTTGGCCAATCGGAAGCTGGCTTGTCTCACTATCTCGATCATCTCAGCGCTTAGCGTATGCGGTGGAAGGACCATGGCCGCATCGCCACTATGCACGCCGGCGAATTCGATGTGTTCGAGCATGCCGCCGATGATGGAGGTTGTTCCATCGGAGATACAGTCGACATCGAGTTCGATCGCGTCTTCGAGAAATTTGTCGAGCAGTACAGGTTTGCCGGGAGAGGCATCGAAGGCTTCACGGATTACCGAGCGAAGCTCTTCCATGTCGTGCACGATAAACATGCCGCGTCCACCAAGGACGAACGAAGGGCGAACGAGGAGCGGAAATCCGACTTGATCGGCTAGCTCGTAAGCTTCTGCTTCGTCGAGGGCCGTTTTATTGTCGGGTTGTTTGAGACCGACCTCGTCGAGGATTTGTTTAAACAGTTCCCGGTCTTCGGCGGCGTCGATGCTCTCGGGAGAGGTGCCGATGATATTGACCCCGTTGGCCTTGAGTTCGGTTGCGAGATTGAGCGGTGTTTGTCCGCCGTATTGAACGATTGCGCCGCTACAGCCTTCTTGGTTGTAGACTTCGAGGACGTCTTCGAGCGTTAGCGGTTCGAAATAGAGTTTGTCGGATGTATCGTAATCCGTGGATACGGTTTCCGGATTCGAATTGATCATGACCGATTCGTATCCGAGTTCCTGGAGAGCGTATGAAGCGTGAACGCAGCAGTAGTCGAATTCGATGCCTTGGCCGATCCGGTTGGGTCCGCCGCCAATGATCAAGATCTTCTTTTTATTGGAAGGGATGATCTCGCTCTCGTCGCCATAGGAAGAGTAGTAGTAAGGCGTTTCCGCTTCGAATTCGGCGGCGCAAGTGTCGACCAAACGGAAGACGGTGTTGATGCCAACGGATTTGCGCTTGGTGTTAACGGCCTTCCAGTCGCATCCGAAGAGTCCGCCGAGTTGGCGATCGGAAAATCCGTATTCCTTGGCTGTCTTGAGCAAGTCCTTTTCGATTGTATCCAGATCTTTCTGCTTTAGCTCGTCTTCTAGATCGCTGATCTGTTTGAGCTGATGCAAGAACCATGGATCGATCTTGGTGAGCTCGAATAGCTTTTCTAGCGAGTAGCCAGCTTTGAGTGCGTAGCGTATGTAGTAGACGCGTTCCGCATTAGGGCGAACAAGCTTTCCGTTGATCGTTTCTTCGGAAGGAAGGTCGTCTCCGCCGAGCTTTCCGCCGCCGAATCCCCAGGCGCCTGTTTCAAGGGAACGCAGGGCTTTTTGGAAGGATTCCTTGAAGGTCTGGCCGATGGCCATTGCTTCGCCGACAGACTTCATGGAGGAAGTCAGAGTATCGTCGGCGCCCTTGAATTTTTCGAACGTGAAACGGGGGACCTTGGTGACCACGTAGTCGATCGTCGGCTCGAAGCAGGCTGGGGTCTTTTTCGTTATGTCGTTTTGGATTTCATCCAAACTGTATCCAACGGCTAACTTCGCGGCGAATTTGGCGATTGGAAATCCAGTTGCTTTCGAAGCGAGCGCGGAACTTCTGGATACGCGTGGATTCATTTCGATGACCACCATTCGACCCGTATCCGGGCAGAGTGAAAATTGAATATTGGAACCGCCTGTCTCAACGCCGATTTCGCGGATGACGGCAAATGACGCGTCGCGCATCGACTGGTACTCGCGATCGGAAAGCGTCATGGCTGGAGCAATCGTGATCGAATCGCCAGTGTGCACGCCCATAGGATCGAAGTTCTCGATCGAGCAAATGACCACGCACTGATCCTTGCGGTCGCGCATGACTTCCATTTCGTATTCCTTCCACCCGAGCAGGCATTCCTCGATGAGAACTTCCGTCACGGGCGAGACGTCGAGGCCATTGGAAACGATGCCCTCGAATTCTTCACGATTGTAGGCGATGCCTCCACCGGCTCCTCCAAGCGTGAAGCTCGGGCGGATGATGAGCGGGTAGCTGCCAAGTACGATAGCAGCGACACGGGCTTCTTCAAGCGTTTTGACGGTCTTGGAATGAGCGACGTCGAGGCCGATTTTCAGCATGGCCTCTTTGAAAAGTTCGCGGTCTTCGCCTTTTTTAATGGCGTCTGGTTTTGCGCCGATCATCTCGACTCCATACTCGGCCAGCACTCCGGCCGCGTCCAACTCGAGCGAAAGGTTTAAAGCGGTTTGTCCGCCGAGCGTGGGCAGCAATGCGTCCGGCTTTTCTTTGGCGATGATTTTGGTGACGGCTTCAACTGTGAGCGGCTCGATATAGGTCACATGAGCAGTCTCGGGATCGGTCATGATCGTGGCCGGGTTGCTGTTGACCAGGATGACTTTGTATCCCTCTTCTTTCAAAGCCTTGCAGGCCTGAGTACCTGAGTAGTCGAATTCGCAGGCTTGGCCGATAATGATGGGGCCAGCCCCGATGATGAGAATTGATTCGATGTCGACGCGTTTTGGCATGGTATATTGGTCCGTTTTGCCACAGTGGATGAGTACTGGGCAAGCGTGAAAAGAAGCGATTGTGCCCTAAAAGCAAGCGCTTTTGATCAGAGGTGTTATCAATGTGTTTTCGACATGCTTGTAGGAGCCCATTTACAGGCTATTTCGGATAGTGAGCCAATGTCGGAATCGGTAGGCGTAAAAGGGCTCGGAAAAGCCCGATTTCAGAGGAAGGGACATTTTTACGAGATGTAGCTCGGGTGATTGACGAGCAACTGTTTTGAACTCGCGCCTCGATCCAAGCACAAGTTGCGGGGAATGAAGCTCGTTGCGATTCAATATTCCGAAAGCACAAGCTCCGTTCCTTATCGTTTTTCTAGCAAGTAAGCAATCAGGTCGCGGATCTCAGAGGGTTGAAGCGGCATTAGTAGTCCGGGCGGCATGAGGGAGATCGGTAATTCCTCGCTGCGGACTATTTGCGCTTTCGGCACGGAAAACTCGTTTCCATCCAAACCTAAATAGACTTCCTGGACACCCCCTTTGCGGAGGACGAAGCCCACTTTAGCCGTGCCGTCCTTAGTCGTTACCTGCCAGGGCAAATACTGCGGGGCGATGACCTCATTCGGATCGAGGATTTGAGTGAGCAACCAGTGAGCGTCCACTCCCGTCTGGCGATTGATCGTGCTTAGGTCCGGCCCGACCATACGTCCTCGGCCTTCCATTTCGTGACAGCTGGAACAGGTACCGAGTCGAGGATGAAAGAAGATGCGACGGCCTATATCAGGATTTCCATTACCAGAAAGTTTATTGAGCATCGCTTCCCATTCGGTTGGGTCGAATGTGTTGGGCTTGGGAGCCAATGGGCGTTGGGCCAGTCCCGCCGCCACGAGCGCTCGCTTAGCTTCGTCGGCAATGAGTGGGTCTTTGTCCTGGCTCAGTGTTTGGAGAAGGCTTTGATGGACTTCGGGGTCGACGGCAAGTCCGACGATCGCTTCGGCGCGTATCCGAGCGGACTGGTCGGCGTCGCCTGCGGTCGTCGCGAGAATTTCGATGTATTCAGAATTTCCAGAGCCTTGAAGATTTCGAATCGCCTCAAGACGTATTTCGGGGGATTCGTGATGGGCCCAAAGTCGGAGCTGATCCAAGCTGAGCTGCTCTGCCGGGATCAGGCTGAGAGCAAGCGCTCTGAGAGAGGTCGGCTTGGCGTCATTTTCGAGAATGGGCAGTAGCTGCTTGGAGCTTGGTTTATCCGACAATCTCATTCCATCCAATCGCTGCTGAGCTGCCAAGATGGCGAACATTAGTTTTTGGGTGAGATCGGGGCGATTTAGCTGTTCGAGCATTTGCTCTCTATGGGCAATCAACTTGTCGTCCGATATCCACTTTATGGCGACGAAACAAACCTGCTCGTCTGGGTCTTCCATAAGGTGTGAGACCTGATCGGTCGCGAGCGGATTTCCCGAACGTCGCAAAGCTACCGCGTAGTGAGCGCGGGCGATTGGGTCTTCGATGGTTTTCCAGTTTTCTCGAGGATTTCGAGCGACGATTCGAACCGCCTCGGTTCTCGCGTAGGGATCGGAGTTGCCGAGATTGTTGACGGCTTCCTGATAGGTCATCTCAGGCAGGACTGACCGCGCGGCGGGAGCGAGGTCGACGGGCTTCTTCAATTCCACGCGCCAAATCCTGCCTTTGCCATGAACGGGATAGTCGCCCAGAACCCAGTCGGTGAAATAGAGCACACTGGCATCCTGATTATAAGCGAAATGCACCGGACGAAAGGCATTCGTCCCCGAAATAAATAATTCTCTGCTCGCGCTGAAGCTACGTCCCTTCGGTTCGAGTTCGTGAAGGTAGATGCGGTTGTCGGCCCATGAAGCAACTAGCAAACGACCGGGACCGAAGGGGATGATCCCGCAAGCGGCTTCGCCAATGCCAGCGACCATGCCAAGCGTTCCGGGAAAGTCGCCGGTCCAGGTGACCAATGGGTGACGCCCGCTCCGGCCATAGCGAAATTCGTAACCGAAGTCGGCGCCTTTGACCACATGGAGGAGGCGATTGGGAGGGTTGCTGCTCGGGTCGTTGTCGGTGGAAAATAGATTTCCTTCGAGATCGAACGTCATTCCAAAGGCGTTCCAATGTCCTGTGGAGAGACGTTCTAGTTCCGATCCGTCGAGTCGACATCGGTAGGTGGAGCCACCTTCACCTCCGCCCGAGAGACGGGTTTCGTCTGAACCGATAAAGGTGTAGTCTTCCCCAATATTTTCGCCGAACCCGAAATGGAGCCACTGCGGGTCGCCTGGATCGATCGCGAGGCCTCCGACTCCATTATGTGGATAATCGCTCGGCGTATCGCAGTGCACTATGACTTCCGGGTTTCCCGATGCTTTCGTGAGGTTGGCCGCATTTGGAAAACGCAAAACATCCCAGCGCGTCGTTGCATAAAGACTACCATCCGAAGCGAAGAGAAGATCCGTGCTGAATTCGAGTCCTTCGTAAAATACTGATCGCAGATCAACGACGCCATCGCCATCGCTGTCTTCGAAAACCAATATGCGATCCTTAGCGGGGCCGGGGTAGCTTTTCGTTCGCTTATGGGTATGATTTTCCTGCACGAACACCCGCCCATCTGGGGCCACCGCAATTCCGGTCGGGGTCACGATGTCCGGGTCCTGGGCGAACAGAGTGATCTTGGCGATATCGGGGTGGTGTGCCGTCGGGGTCAGGGCGTCACCGGCTGCGAAACCGCCTGAGGCTGTTAAAAGCAAACCGGCTATGTTCAAAGTGAGCGAACGAGGAAATTTCATATTCAAGAATCTTGCTTCGGGAAATGGGGGGATAAAACTGCGATCAGAATCGCGACACCATCGATTGCGCGAGCTTAGTCTTCGCCGCTCGATGAATCGTTTTCGAATCGCGGGGTAAGTTGAGGATCGGATTCTGCCTTTGCAAATGAGTAATTGCGTGGCTTTGCTCGGGGGGCGATTGAAAATGTCACCCTATCTTAGATGACCTACAAGTGGGGCAGTATTTCTCCGAGGGGAAATGGCAGTAGCGAAAAGACCGCTATTTAGCGCTATAGGAAAGCTCTATTTTCCGGACGCAAGCACGCGTTCGTCTACTAGGGAAATCAGTTCATCCAAATTTTCGCAGGTATTGATTTCCTCGGCAGACACGAGTACTCGAAGGTTGTCGTCATTTTCGGTGAAGATGGCGGGCAAGGCTTCCTCGCAATCCGGGTACTTCTTTTGGAATTCAGTGCGGTGAAGGAATGCCTTGTCGGCCTTAACTCCCGCCAGGTAGTTACGCCAATTCTTGAGCATTCCGGTCATGCCGTAGGTGAAGCGACAGAGACTGCATTCGTAAGTCGAAGGAGACATGACCTTGTGGATCGTGTCGGTTATGGCGTTGAAGAGGCCGTCGTCGGCGTTGTATACGAGAATCAGTTTCATAGGTTTCCCCAAGAAGACGGATGGCGAGGCGGTTTGACTGTGGGATTTCAATCCAGGTCTAAAAGAGGGCGGAATAGGCCCTGAAGACTCTCACCTTTAAAATTACAACGTTGTAATTTTAAAGGTCGGGGCGTTTTAGGCTTCTGCGACGAACAGGGCTCGCTTGGGGCCGGGGTAGCCTTCGATTGTTTTGGAAGGGTCGTTCGGATCGAGGAACGTTTCGAGCGAGTCGAAGGTCATCCAGTCGGTGCTGCGTTGTTCGGCTGTCGTGGTATCGGAAAGGTCTGCTAGGCGGATCGATTTGAAGCCGCAGCGTTCCAGCCACCGTTCGAGAGTGAGGCAACTGGGGATGAACCAGGTATTGCGCATCTTCGCGTAGCGGCCTCGAGGCAAGAGCGCATGCCCTTCCGGGCCTTCGACGACGAGGGTTTCCAAAACGAGTTCTCCTCCGGGCCTGAGCATCTCGCGAAGTTCGATCAAGTGATCTAGCGGCGAGCGTCGGTGATAGAGGACGCCCATCGAGAATACGGTATCGAAGACTGGGAGGCTTGGCGGGAGTTGCTCGATTCCAAAGGGAATGACCCAGGCAGGATGGTTTTGGGGGAGATACCGTCGAGCGATGAAAGACTGCATTACGTAGAGCAGGTAGGGATCGGTTCCCAAGGCGAGTTTCGCGCCTTCGGCCGCCATGCGATAGCTATAGTAGCCGTTTCCACTCCCGATATCTAAGACGAGCCGATCCTTTAGTGGAGAGATGGCTTTTTGAATTCGTTTCCATTTCCAGTCGGAACGCCATTCCGTGTCGATTCCGATGCCGAAGAAATTCCAGGGTCCTTTGCGCCAAGGATGGAAGGCCATAAGCGTTTCGCGGAGAGCGGATTGCTGTTCGGCGGAAAGGTCACTGTTTTGGCCAATCGTTACGGCGCCGCTTTGCTGGTCGAAATGACTGGGCGCGACGTCCGGCAACGCGTCGAGGGCGTCGAGCCACTTGGGCAAATGTCCATTGTTCGCTCCGTGGATCGATTTTTCAAGGCGCGTGGGCAGCGTTTCGAGCCAAGGGGCTAGGTCGGTGTTTTCAAGGAGGTCGAAAAGCGGCTGGTAGGAGATGTCGGGCATCGTCGAGGCGTCGAGTTGCTAGGCTTTGATGGCGAGCATCGATACGAAATTGAAGCATTGCAGCCAGGTTTCGCAGTGATCAAAGCCGGCTTTGCTCAGGCGGGATTTGTGTGTTTCGATTGTTTCGGCCATGAGAACGTTGTCTAGCGAGCTGCGCTTTTGGCTGATTTCGAGATCGGTGTAGCCGTTGTCGCGCTTGAAATCGTGGTGCAGGTTGAAGAGGTCCTGCTGAGTCTTGGGGTCGGCGAAGCGGACTTTTTCGGATAGGAGAAGAACGCCGCCAGGCTTGAGTCCCGAGGCTATCGATTTGAGCAGCTCCAATCGTCGCTCGACGGGAATGAACTGGAGTGTAAAGTTGAGGAGTACCACGCTCGCGTTTTCGATAGGCGTATCCAGAATATCGACGCATCGAAGTTCCCAGGCTTGCTTTTCGATAGCTTGGGCCAGGTTGGATTGGCAGCGGTCGAGCATGGGTTGGGAATTGTCGATGCCGATGAGAGTGGTCGATTCCGGCGAGCCGTTTCCTATGGCGACCAGTCCGGCTCCTAGGGAGCAGCCGAGGTCGTAGATCCGCGTTTGCTCTTGGGCATAGCGTTTCGCGATCAAGGGCATCAGGGAAAGGGTCATGGCGTAGCCAGGTACGGATCGGCGGATCATATCGTCGAAAACGGCTGCGACCGAATCGTCGAAGACGAATCCGCCCACGCGCTCGAGAGGGCGGGCGTAAATGCGGTCTTTACCTGAATTGGAATCGCTCACGTGAGCAGCCAAGCAGGCCGAGCGAAACGCGCAAGCGGATTTCCAGCTTGTCGCTGGCCTCGAAATGCGCGGTTTAGTCGGCCATGGGCAAAAAAAATGGAAAACGGGTCGTGGGCGTATTGCTGCTAGCTGTAGCGGTCTTGTCTTATTTTGCAGTGTTGGTGAAGAAGGATATCAAGAAGCGGGCGGCTGAAGCTGAAGCCGCGGAGCAGGCGTCCGAGTAGTTCTGCGAATGCGCTCGGCTGGCTAGTTTTGCTTCTTGTTTGACCTTGGAGCGAGGAGGCGTATGCCGTTTGGATTCCTTTTTGCCATGAATCGCGTCTATATTAAAACCTACGGATGTCAGATGAACGAGCGGGACAGCGAGCAAGTCGCCATGTCTTTGCGCGATCGCGGTTACTCCGTGGTGGACAATGAGTTCGATGCGGACGTGGTTTTGCTCAATACCTGTAGCGTGCGCGATCAGGCTGAGCAGAAGGCGATCGGCAAGGCGGGTTATTTGGCGAAGCGCAAGCGCGAGGAGCCGGATTTCAAGATCGGCGTGTTGGGCTGCATGGCTCAGAATCGCGGCGCGGCATTAATTGATCGCTTGCCGGATTTGGATTTGATCGTGGGCACGCAGAAGTTTCACGCGGTTCCGGATCACTTGGATAATTTGATTAAGTCCTTCTCGGCTCAAGGCCCTAAGCCGACCACGATTGTCGATATCGGGGAGGAAAGCGGATCCCAGAATACGATCAAGGACCACCTCCCGAAGAAAAATCAGGTATGCGCATTCGTTTCGATCATGCAGGGCTGCAATATGAATTGCGCGTTTTGCATTGTGCCGAAAACGCGTGGTCGCGAACGGGCCCGTCCGATCGAGCAGATCGTCGAGGAGGTTTATTCCTTGGCCGAGCAAGGCGTCAAGGAAGTCACTTTGCTAGGGCAGATCGTCACGAGTTTCGGTCGCCGCGAGTTCCCGGTGATTGGGGGTAAGTCGCCGTTTGTTCAGCTCATCGAGAAGATTAACGATATAGACGGGATCGAACGGATTCGCTTCACTTCGCCGCACCCGCGCGGTTTCAAGCAAGATTTGGTCGAGGCGTATCGCGACGTGCCGAAGCTGTGCGAATACATTCACCTGCCCTTACAGGCTGGGTGCGACAAGACGCTTCAGGCGATGAATCGTCCATACACGAAAGCTCGCTATCGCGAGATTGTGGATTCCTTGCGAGCGGTGGTGGGCGACATGTATTTTTCGACCGACATCATCGTTGGTTTTCCAGGTGAGACCGAAGAGGATTTTAATGAGTCGGCAGCGTTTTTCGAAGATATTGGATTCGATATGTCCTATATTTTCAAATATAGCATTCGAACTGGCACGCCTGCCGAGACCATGGCCGACCAAGTTTTGAAGGAAGAAAAGGAACGGCGGAATCATGTATTGCTGGATATATTGCACAAGCGTTCGCTTTGGCGAAACGAGCAATTGATTGGTACGACTCAAGAAGTGTTGGTCGAAGGGCCTGCGAAGAAAGGCGACAAATTCGTCGGCAAGACGCGTGGCTATCGCAATTCGATTTTCGACGGAGACGAACGATTGATCGGCCAATTGGTCGATATGAAAGTGGAACGCGCTACGGCAAGTACGATCTATGGCGACCTAGTGCTCGCCGGAGTGGATACAATATAGAACGATTATGGAACTGACTCTTTTTCAAGCGACATTATTGGCAGGATTTCTCATCGTCGCCCTCGGGGCTTCGTTTGCTGCTCCGAGTAAGCGATCCGCTTCGTTAATCCGCGGATTTCCTCGGTCGCGTTTAGCGGCCTACGTGACGATTATAATCGGGGGAGCGTGGACGCTCTATAAAGTAGCTCATTTGGGAGAAGCCAACTACGGCGCTTTCAAGCAGTATATTTTCGTGGCGTTTGCGGCAGTAGGCGTGCTTTCGTTTAAGTATGCTCCGGATTTTCTATCGGTTCGCGGCGCGTGTATTTTGTTTTTACTGATCGCCGATACGATCTTGGGGGCCGCGTTTGGGCATTACGAAGAGCCGTTGAGATTGTTTTTCGTGGCCCCGGTTTACGTGGGTATCGCTTTGTCGCTTTATCTTGGATACTCGCCATTTCGGTTGCGTGACTTTTTTGGTTGGCTTTTTGCAAATGCCAGTCGTCCGAGAACCTTGGGATTCATATTCTTGCTGTACGGAGGATTTGTGAGCTTACTAGCGTTTGCCTATTGATTATGGAAAATCTGCCTGCTGAAGATATCGCTTTGCTTATGATTCTCGCCGGTCCGGCGGGAAGCGGCAAGACGACTTTGTGCGAGCGGATGGTTGCGAATAATGATCGTATCGAACGTTTAGTGACGTGCACGACGCGTCAGCCGCGAGAAAATGAGATCGATGGGGTGGATTATCACTTTCTTTCGAATGAAGCATTCGACGAGAAGATCGAAGCCGGCGCGTTTCTAGAGTGGGCGAAAGTGCATGCGAATCGATATGGCACGCTGAAGAGCGTTATCGAAGGTAAGCTCGCCAAGCAGATCGATTTGGTGATGAATATCGACGTTCAAGGCGTGGCTACGGTACGCGAAGCGGCTAAGAGTCATCCTACGATCGAACAGCGATTGGTTACGGTGTTTATCATGCCATCGGATTTTGACGAGCTGCGTCATAGATTGCGTGGCCGTGGCCAGGATGACGAAGAGGAAATTGCTCGTCGCATCCAATCCGCGGAAGCGGAAGTGACGCAATGGAGTTCATTCGACTATGTCATTAGATCGAAGTCTAAGGACGAGGATTACACCGCCATTCGCAGCATTTGGCAGGCGGAGAAGCGCAAGGCGTCGCGGTTGGGGTAGTTGTCTCTTCGGAATTAAATTAGCCGCTTCTGGCAATCAATTGAAGATAGGGGCCGTTTCACTGTGATGACGGTCTTTGGAATTCGCCACTGACCCTAGGTTTTTTACTCGTTAGCTTCTTGGTTATCCCGAGTTCAGAGAATAGGAAAAAAAGGAATTTGATCATGTGCGCTGTAGCTGTATTGATAGATGAAGATGAACCGAAACGTAGCGCAATGACATCTTCGAACTCCAAACCACGACCGGTATTGAGTGACGCTGAATTGGTTCAAGCGGGTTACCGCTACGCTCTCTCAATTGCCCGGCATCACCAAGATGCGGAGGATCTCGTTCAGCAGGCGTGGATGAAGTTGGTGCGAGCTTATGGGAAGGTAGAAGGAACGCCTGTGTTGTTCCGAGCGGTCAGGAATCTTTTCTATGACCAGAAGCGCCGCAGCAAGATCGTGCAATTCGAACCACTCGATTCTCATCCGGAAAATGGAAAAACGGAACCGAAGGGCGTTTCGCTGGATATGGAGCTGTTGTTGAGCAAATTACGCCCAGAGGAAAGCGAAGCGTTGTTTTTGAATGTCGTTGAAGGTTATACGGCGAGTGAAATATCCGAGAAGACCGGGTCACCCCGCGGAACGATTTTGAGTCACATCCACCGAGCGCGCCAGAAATTGGCAAAGGCTCTCGGGAGCGAATTTCGTGACAGTAAGTAGAAGGCGAAGCTGAAAAGAAACACCTGCGATGAACGATCTAGAATTAGATAAGAAAATTAGAGACCTCTTTATGAGCGATCGGCTGCCAGCGGATAGCGTGCAGCGTATTCTCGACCAAAGTCAGAACGATAAAAAAACCGTTTGGTGGCATTATTGGGCCCCTGTGGCTGCGGCTGCGGCGATCGTGATGCTATTTTCGTTTCAAATGGCGCGCTCGGTGGACGAGGGAGAATTCTATTTCGACGTGGCTGGCGAGATCGCAATGCGTCATAACGACTACGGCAAATTCGACGTAAAGGCTGCGTCTTTTGAAGGAGTTCAAAAAGGGCTCAAGGAGTTGACGTTTTCGGTTACTCCATTGGTGAAGCAGAAATTACTATCCGCGTACGAAGTAATCGGAGCTCGGTATTGTCAGTTGGAAGGCCAACAGGCTGCTCATATGCAGGTTCGCAATAGGGGAACCGGCGCTTTGTGTACGCTTTACGTGGCAACGATGAAGGGCAATTTGGCTTCGCTTAAAAGCAAAGACGACGAGCTCGAGCTCGAGGCGAATAAAGTCCACATTTGGGAAGACTCAGGCCGATTGTTCGCCTTGGTGAACTAGTCGGCCTAGGGCGACTAGTCAGATGATTTCGGTTTAGTTAATGCGTAATGGGTTTTATCGCGGGATAAACCCGCTCCTACATCGACTTATCAGCAAAACCTTATTCGTCCCACTCGATATCTGCGCCGAGCTTGCGAAGATTTTCGGCGAAGCCCGGATGGGCTCTTCGAATGGGGTCGGCTTTACGAACCACGCTTTTGCCTTCGATACTGGCAGCCATCATGTAGAGCGCCACTGCTGCCCGAATGATGTACGGGGGTTCGACTGACGCTGGTCTCAAGGGCCGATTGCCGAATACGATGATTCGGTGCGGGTCGCTCATGACGACGTGAGCGCCGAATTTTGTGAGCTCGGGCATCCAGGAAAATCCGCCTTCGTAAACCTTGTTCCAGAATTGCATGACGCCGTCGGCTTTGGTCGCGAGGGCGATCATGAGCGGTAGGAGGTCTACTGGGAAATAGGGCCAAGGAGCAGCTTCGATTTTCGGAAGCAGATTGGTCGTAAAAGGTTGTTGGATACGAAGAGTTTGATTTGCCGCGCAAACTGCGGTGTCGCCTTCATGACGAATTTCGACGCCAAGCTTCGCAAAACTGCCTGTGATGAGAGCAAAGTGTTTAGGGGTGGAATTTAGCACGCGGACTTCGCCGCCTGTGATCGCGCCGAGGGCGAGGAAAGTTGCTATTTCGTGATGATCGGATGAAATATCAGCGCTGGTTCCGTCGAGACTATCGATCCCGGTTACGCTGAGAACGCTTGTCCCGATACCTTCGATACGAGCTCCCATGCTTACGAGAAAGCGGCAGAGATCTTGTACGTGCGGTTCGCTGGCCGCGTTAGTGAGCTTGGATTCTCCCTTTGCCAATGAGGCTGCCATGACGAAAGTCTCGGTGGTCGTGACGGACATGTAGTCTGCCCAATGCTCGTTTCCTTCGAAGCGATCGACGATCGAGATCTCTAGATCGCCATTGTGGGAAACGGTGCCCCCGAGCTTGCCGAGTATTTCGAGATGCGGGTCGAGTTCGCGGATGCCTAGAGCGCAGCCTTTCGGATTGGAATCCAGGTTGATACGCTTGAAGCGATAGAGGAGAGGAGCGAAGAGCAGGACCGACGAGCGCATGCCTTGCGGCAAGGCGTTTGAATCGAAGGTCGATTCGAGATTGGAGTGATCCAATCGCATGGTCTTTTGCTCGCGATTCCAATCGATCTGCGAACCGATGCTGCGAAAGAAGGCGATCAGTTTTTCGATATCGGTGATCGCCGGCACGTTGGTCAATTCGACCGGACTGTTCGTTAGCAAGCTCGCGCAAAGAATCGGCAATACCGCATTCTTGTTTCCGGATGGAATTATTTCGCCGCTGAGGGGCTTGCCTCCGTGTACTATTAGATCCGCCATGGGTTGCTATTTAGAAGAGGTTTAGCCTTTCGGGCGCGGCGGCGCATTACAAAGGTTTTTTTAAGCTTGGAGACGATTCCTTGCGGGAACGGTTGGTTGGCCGAGCCTGCATGATTAGCAGGCCCAGCATTAGCGCGATCGAATCGTGTAATGATTTGGTGGGCACCGATTTTTTGATTTAAACGATTTTAAATCCTTCCTTGGAAATCGGCATGGCGCGAATGCGCTTCCCGGTTGCCTGATGAATGGCATTGGTCACTGCTGCGGCCAAGGGCGGAAAGGCGGGTTCGCCGAGACCGGTTGGCGAATAGTCGCTTGTGAGCCAATGGATCTCGATATTCGGTTGAGCTGACATGCGAAGGAGCGGGTAGGTGTCGAAGTTAGATTCTTTGACGGCTCCGTTTTCGAAGGTGATTTCTTGGTCAGCTAGGGTGCTTATCCCGTCAATGACCGATCCTTCCACTTGGTTTTCACCGCCGCTTTTATTGAGAAGCATTCCTACGTCGGCCGCGACTACGACTCGGTCTACTTTGACATTATTGGAGGAGTCGACCGTGATTTCCGCGATTTCCGCGAAGTATCCTAAATGGCTGAAGTAGAAGGAGAGACCGCGACCCTGTCTTTTTTTCATGGGTTTCCCCCAGTCGCCTTTTTCGGCGGCGAGTTTGGTCACGTTGATGGCTCGTTCGGTATTGAATACATTGGCTTTTCCTTTTTTGAGCCAACGCGGTTCTCCGAATTGCTCTAGGAGAAATTCGAGATGGTCGCGTTTAGCTGCCACCGCTAGCTCGTGGACGAAGCTTTGGAAAACCCAGGCAAGCGAACAGGAACTTGGAGCTCTCCACCAGCCAGCCGGTATTTGAAGCGGGAGACTGTTGGCTTCGATTCGAACATTGGGAATCTCGGGGCACTGTATATTGCTGGCTCGAACATTGCCTCCACGAACCGGGCGTTTCCCGTCGCCGCCTGCTGGCGTATAGACGATGGTTCGGTCTTGGAGTCCGGTTAGGCGGCCTTTGGAATCCAGGGCGCCCGTGAGATTATGAAAGCCGCCGACGCGGTAGAAATCATGGGCGAGATCGGATTCTCGATTCCACATTAATTTGACTGGCGCATCGACTTTATGAGCGATCGCTGCGGCTTCGCAGGCGAAGTCGTTTAGAAGGCGCCGTCCGAAGCCTCCTCCGATACGGAGTTGATTCACCTCGATATTGGATTGATCGATGTCGAGAAGCTTCGAGAGCATGCCGGCAATACTCTGCGGTGTCTGGGAGGGAGCCCACAGCTCCATCTTTCCGTCACGGAACCAAGCGGTGCAGTTTTGCGGCTCCAAATTGGAGTGGGAAAGGAATGGGTAGGTGTAGAAGGATTCGACTACTGTTTTCGCCTCGGATTGAGCAGCGGAGAAATCGCCTTGTTCTTCAGTTGCCTTTCCGGGTTTGGAAGTGATTTCCCGCGCTTGTTTTTGGAAATCGGTCCAGGATTCCTTGGATGCAGGATCATGGTTCCAATCTACCTGTAGCGCTTTTTCGGCCTGAAAGGCTTCGTAGGTGGACTTGGCCAAAATCGCTACGCCAGCCGAAAGTTCGTTGTCGACGCCATTCCCTTCGAGGACGAATGCATCAACGATTCCAGGACGGGCTTTGATGGCGTCGAGATTGGCGCTATTGACCGTGCCGCCAAAACTTGGGCACTTTACGTACACCGCGTGAAGCAGGCCGGGCAATTGTTGGTCGATTCCGAAAAGCGGTTGGCCGGTAACGAGGGCTTGATTGTCTACGCCTGGAATGAATTTTCCGAGAATCTTGTATTCGCTGCGTTTTTTTAGCGGGACGGTTTTTCCGTCTGGAATGGGAAGGGAAGCGGCAGTGGTGGCTAGTTCAGCATAACTGAGTTTCTTGCCGTTGGATTCGTTGATGATGAATCCTTGGTCAGCGTTGCATTTCGATTCGGAGACCCCCCAGGTTTTCGCTGCCGCAGCGATGAGCATTGCTCGGGCGACTGCCCCGGCTTGACGGAGTGGATCCCAGTTGCGAGGAGTCGATTGCGATCCCCCGGCGGATTGCGGGCCGAAGCGTTTCGCGTCGATTGCGGATTGCTCGACGGTTACGGATTCCCAAGGAACTTCGAGTTCCTCGGCGATTATCATGGGAAGGAACGTCTTAATTCCCTGGCCGACTTCCGGGTTTTTGGCGGCGATGACGATCGTTCCGTCCGGTTTGATCTGGATGAACGCGTTGGGAGAAAATTCCGTCGAATCCGATTCGCCGTGATGGGCGGCTTTGGCTCGGGGGCTTCGGCTGAGCGAAAACGCCAGAACAAGCCCGCCGCCAGCGATGCCGGACATTTTCAAGAATTGGCGGCGAGGGATGAAGCTATCGGCCGATTCGGAGACCTTCGCGGAATGGCGGTTCTGACGCTCGATGAATTCGGCCGGCATATCGACATCCGGCTCTAGATCGTGGTTGTAGAGATCGTTATTCATGCGGCACCTCCTTTCGTTGCGGCTGAGTGAATGGCTTTGCGGATCCGCTTGTAGGTCCCGCAGCGGCAAAGGTTTCCAGCCATGGCATCATCGATATCCGTGTCTGAAGGATTCGCGTTTCGGCTCAGCAAAGAAGCGGCGCTCATTATTTGACCTGCTTGGCAGTAGCCGCATTGGGGGACATCGTGTTCCATCCACGCATCTTGGAGCGGATGAAGTTTATGCGCTTTGGCGGCGAGGCCTTCGATTGTGGTGACCGATTGGCCATCGACTTCGGAAATTGGAATGCTGCAAGATCGGACTGCGGCTCCATTCAGGTGTACGGTACAGGCTCCGCAGAGGCCCTTTCCGCAACCGAATTTAGTGCCGACCATTTGAAGATGGTCGCGCAGAGCCCAAAGAAGGGGGGTATTGGGGTCGATGTCGCTTATCTCGCGAAGCTCCCCGTTAACGTTGATTGAAATTGTAGGCATGGAGTCTTAGAGAATTGAAAGCGCAAAGGTGCGCGGCCTAACTAGATATGTCAAAACGGGAAAGCTCGAAATTGGCAATTGTCGGAAGATCGAGGCGCATTCGCTCAATAAAGATTGATCTTTAATCCCCTATCTACATGTACTTTTCCCATGTGACGCCGATTCCACTGATTGGAACGGAGATCGCTTTTCAAAATTTCGACAGATTCCATTTTTAATAATCACTAGGATCCTGATCCACCGCGACAGGCACCCGACATGAAGACAATTCCAGATTTCCAGAAATGGAAGGTGGCTAGGACGCCGATCACTATGGTGACGTGCTACGATGCCGCGACTTCCAAGATACTCAACGAGACAAGCGTAGATGCGCTTTTGGTGGGCGATTCCTGCGCCATGGTGGTCCATGGGTACGATAGTACGATTCATGCGACTGTCGAAATGATGGCGGCCCATACGGCGGCTACACGGAGGGGAGCTCCGGACAAAGTAATCGTGGCGGATATGCCTTTCCTCTCTTATCGCGGAAGTGTCGATGCGTCGACGCAGGCGGTTTCGGAGCTGATGAGAGCGGGAGCGAACGCGGTCAAACTCGAACGCAGCAAAGGAAATTGCGAATTGATCAGCCGATTGGTTGAGGCGGGCATTCCGGTTATGGGTCATTTGGGACTCACGCCTCAGTCGGTCCACGAATTCGGAGGTTTTAAGATGCAGGCGCGGACTGATGATGCCGCGCAGATTCTTTTAGAGGAAGCGCTTGAGCTGGAAGAAGCGGGTTGTTTTTCCATCGTGCTCGAATGCATTCCGGGTCATGTGGCCGAGAGCGTGACCGATGCGCTCGCGATTCCTACAATAGGAATTGGTTGCGGTCCGGGAACGTCGGGGCAAGTGCTCGTAATCAATGATTTGCTGGGATTGGATTCTCGTTTTCAACCTCCATTTGCGCGGCGCTATATGGATGCCGATCAAATGATCGTCCGTTCCATCGAAGGCTACTGCGAGGATGTGCGGGAATTGGAGTATCCAGGGGAAGGAGAGTACAAGCCATGATTACAGTTATTCGAAGCATAGAGGATTGGAATCAGTATCGAGCGAATGTGGTGAAGAATCGATCGCTCGGTTTCGTTCCGACGATGGGAGGACTTCACGAGGGGCATTGTTCCTTGGCTCAACGGTCTTTGCTTGAAAACGATGTTACTGCCGTGAGTATCTTTCTCAACCGCACTCAGTTCAATAAGGCTGCGGACTACGAATCGTATCCGACTGACTTTGCTCAGGATGTAGCGGAACTGGAGACCATGGGCGTCGATGCGATTTTTGCTCCGGACTATAATTCTATGTATCCGGATTCCTATAACTATCGCGTTTCCGAACATGTGGACTCTCTGCCGAGAGAAGGCGCGCGCCGGCCGGGGCATTTCGACGGCGTGCTGACGGTGGTGATGAAGCTGCTGAATATATCCGGAGCCCGTCGCGCTTATTTCGGGGAAAAGGATTATCAGCAATTGGAGTTGGTGAAGGGCATGGTTGAGGCCTTTTTCATGCCTATCGAGATCGTGGCTTGCGAGACTGTGCGAGCATTCGACGGATTGGCTTTGAGCTCGCGCAATAGACGTTTGAGTGACGAGGCGCGTCGTCAGGCGGTTATCTTTCCCCAAATTTTGGAGACAGCTCAATCAAACAAAGAAGCGATTTTACTACTTGAGGAAGCCGGTTTCGAAGTCGAGTACGTCGAGGAAGAAGGCGGAAGGCGCTTCGGAGCAATAGTGCTGGAAGGCGTACATCTGATCGATAATTGTAAGATAGCAGTGACGGCTACTGTTTAGAGAGAATCGACATGAACTTTTGCATCGACGTAGGAAATTCGCAATTGCATGGCGGCGTTTATGACCAGAACGGCGAGCTTGTCATGCAGATCCGCAAGGAATCGTCCTTGCGTGTTTCGAGCGATGAGATGGGTTTGTTTTTGGTTTCCGCATTGCGTGAAAAAAGAGTGGACCCGAAGGCGATCGATAGAATCGGCGTTAGTTGCGTAGTGCCGGATGAGGTTAATACAATCCGAATCGCATGTCGCGAGTATTTCGATACGGAAGCTCTTTTTTTGGAAGCGGGGGTTAAAACCAAGCTTAAGATTAAGACGCGTAATCCTTTAGAGGTTGGAGCGGATAGGATCGCCAATGCGATTGCGGCCATTGACCTATATCCGGAAACCAATGTCGTTGTCGTGGATTTCGGAACGGCGATCACGCTCGATGCGATAAGCGCGAATCGGGAATATTTGGGCGGATCGATTTGCGCTGGATTAGGTTTGGCGATGGAGGCTTTGGGTACGAAAACCGCGAAACTCCCGCACGTTGAAATCGTTAAGGCGCCGCGAGCCTTAGGGCGTTCGTCGATCGAGAGTATTCAAGGTGGACTGTATTACGGTTACCTCGGTTTGGTGAAGGAATTGGTCGAGCAGATTGGAGGAGAAGCTTTTGGGGCGAAAACTCGCCAGATTGTGGCGACGGGAGGATTTTCGAGTTTGTATCAGGATGTTGGAGTCTTCGATGAAATCGTACCGGACCTAGTGCTTCGAGGAGTAAACGTTATGCTGGCCTTGAATCCGGAAGATTCGAAATAGAGTAGAATTAGATTTTCAAGAAATAGAGAAGATGAAACGCACAATGCTTAAATCGAAGATTCATCGCGCGGTCGTGACCGATGCGGATCTTAATTACGAAGGATCGATTAGTATCGACCCAAAGCTTTGCGAAGCTGCGGATCTCGTGGAATTCGAAAAGGTGGATGTCTATAATTGCGACAATGGAAACCGTTTTCACACCTATGTGATTTGGGGCAAGGCGGGCGAGATTTGCATCAATGGAGCCGCGGCCCACTTGGCTCAGCCTGGACAAAAAGTGATTATCGCGAGCTTTGTCGATGTGAAGGAATCGAAGATCGACCAATTCAGGCCCAAGCTTGTTCTAGTGAATGAGGATAACGATATAACGGCTCTTAAAGAGCCGGCAGTTCGTCGTCCGTAGCAGTAGTAGCTCACTCGCTTCAGCGTGAGTGTTGTTTGCTTTGAGGACTCACGCTGAAGCGAGTGAGCTACCTTGTGAACGATTCGAAAACGGATACTCAGTTCTTTTGCTCGCGTTTCCCGTAACGCTCTCGGCTCTCTGCGACGAGGGTGATGTCATCGAGTTCCTCCGGAAGACTGTAGGATGGCTCCCGAGGCAAAGCCGCGATCAGTCGGGCGGCTACTGTATCCAGTTTTTTGAGTTCGCATTCCCAGATGATGATTGCCTGCCATCCGAGATTGTGTAAGTCATGCTGGTTTTTACGGTCTCGTTGAACGTTGCGTTCGAATTTCGGTAGCCAGTAGTCGGTATTGGTTTTCGGAGTAGAGGCGCTTTTGCAGTTGGCGTGTCGGTGCCAAAAGCACCCGTGAACGAAGATAGCCGTCTTATACTTCGGCAGTACAATGTCCGGTTTCCCGGGGAGGGTTTTGTTTTTGGGACCGGTGACTGTAAAGCGATAGCCAAGCTGGTGAAGCAGGCTGCGGGCGATAAGTTCGGGTTTGGTGTTCTTTCCCGACACTCGGCTCATGAGCCAGGATCGATGCAGCTTGGAGAGCTTGTCTGCCATGGGTGTTGAGTGTTCTCATTCCGAAGAAAGAGTCAAAGCTTTGAGGT
This sequence comes from Opitutaceae bacterium, assembly GCA_028822375.1. GTDB lineage: Bacteria > Verrucomicrobiota > Verrucomicrobiia > Opitutales > Opitutaceae > Pelagisphaera. The sequence continues at coordinate 35,532 of JAPKDW010000006.1, forward strand.
TGGGGCGGGAACGGGTTCTTTTTGAAGAGGTAAATCGGGTTTACGTAGTCTGCTCGTCGTAGAGTGGCTATGGTGTCGTTGTTTCCCCGAGGATTCTTTGGTAGAAGACTTTGGCTTGGTCGTACGCCCGTTTGGCGGCGGGGCGTTCGGGGGCGGCGATTTGGCCGACTTTGGAATCCCAGCAAGTATCGACGGCTTTGATACACCAGGCGGCGCTTCGTTTGCTGGCTCGAATGGGTTGATTGGCTATCTCGATAAAAACGGGGTTGGTATGAGCGCTAGGGAAGATGCGAGCGGCCACCCAGCTGGACTGTTCGATGTCTATATCGAAGTCTAGAGTTTCGGTTGAGCCATCTGCTCGCAGTTTGCACGTAGCGACGGGATAGCCGTTGACGATTATTTCGACTTCGACGTCTCGCGTATCGTCGATACGACACCGTTCTATATGCCAGTAGGGCTTTTCGTCGAGTCGGCTGTTGCGGATGCTTTCGGTCGTTTCGGTGGGTTGGGGCGTTAGCAAAGCGGCGGCGTCCATGGATACGTGAACCTTGCCTGGACGGTTGAGATCGAGGTGGCTGATTTTTCCATTGGATCCGGGTTCGCCGACGGAAACGTCGCCGACTTTGAAATCCATCAAATGACTCATTCCATCGCCGCAGTAGCTCCGGCCGTTTTTCAGGCCCTGGATCCAGTTTTCGAAATTGAGCGGTTGGTTTTCGTCGAGTTTCACGTAAACGCGTCCGAGACCTACTTTGTCGCCGTATATGCATGGAAAATCGGTTTCGCCCGAAATGCGCGTGCGTGCTCCGCAATTGAGCGTGTGGTACCAAATATTCAATTCCCAGATCGCCGGGGTATCGACTGCCGAGATGAAATCGCAGGCGTCGTGAGCGGCAGCGACAATGTATTCATTGGCCCCGATTCCATCAAAGGGAGGCATGGCGTAGTCAGGTAATTTGTCAGCTGCTTTCCCGACTTGGGCTTGAACGCGGCTAGGTCTGCGGTAGGGCATATTGACCAAGCGTCCGCCGTTAGGACTGTAGTCCGGCAGACCGAGTCCCCAGCCGGAGTGACTGTATCCGACTACACCGCCTTGGCGCTTGCCCCACTGGAGAACGGGCAGTGTCCAACTCGGCCATTCTTCTACCAATGCCGTACCAGGGTAGTCGTCTTCTTTTAGGCGTAGCAGGCAAAGGTGTCCTGCGTGCGAGGAAGGAAATCCGCTGACTTCGATGTCGTAGCGCATTATGTTTTGGGGTGTCGAGAGAGGGGATACTTTTCCGTCGAAGTGTTGCTTTTGAGCATACCAGCAAGGTCCCCAGGTTAGGACGCATCCGACGTTTAGGTCCTCGCCTAGGATGTGGCGCATCATGTCGGCTGGCGAAACGCCTTCGGTCGGGTTTTCGTAGTGGGCGCAACCGGCGGCGTGAATGTGATGATCGCCTGAATACCAATCGCGGCTGGCGGGGTGAATCCAACGTTGCAGTCGGAAGTCGATCGTCTGTTTAGCGACGTCTGCCATTATGAGCGCCGATTTCGTTTGTACATGGTATTCGGGACCGCGTGAAACGGTCACTGAATAATCGCCCGGCGGCAGCAAAATGGATTCGCCGTCGGCCCGATAGACTTGATCGTGAAAGAAAAAATCGGGAGCGAGGCGACGAGCGGGGTTGGGGTAGATGCGGCCTCGCTGGTCCTTGATTACGAATGCTGCGCTGGTCCCTGCTCCGTCGAAGTCTTTTAATTTTATACCGACTTCTATGGCGGGTTGGCAGTCGAAGAGGATGGCGACTTCGTTGCGGAAGCCGATGTCTTGGGTCCCTTGCCCGACGTTGAAGGCGAGCAGAGCTTCGCGTTTGCCGACGTCGCGGCTGTAGAGTTGAATGATGCGGTATTCCAGGGAGAGCCCGGAGAGCTTCGGGTTAAGGGGACGACGGTCGAACATCTCCATATCCAGCCAGCGCTGAGCGACGTCCGACATGGTAATGTCCATTGAGGGAGACTTACTTGCGTTGCTCTTGCGGTACTGCGGCGCGGCATTGGGGCTGACTGCTTGAAGGAGGGGAGTAATGCCGGCCTCGTTATGGGTTTTGACAAGGAAGGTGCGCCAGCCTTGCTGGACGAGGATTTTGGAGACAGGACCTTCCTCTACTTTGACTCGGCTTTCCGGGTTGATGTGGACTCCGGCGACGCAGTAGGTGTCGAGGATCGCTTGTACTTTTGGGATAGCCTCCTTGTTTCCGGTTTGGGTCAGCAGTTCTTTGATGGCGCTTTCATCTGCGGGATCCAGCGGAGCTCCGGCGAAGCGGAGGGCTTCAAGCAGACGCTCGGTTGCGGAGGCGAAGGGTTGTCGTTCGACTTGATGGACCGGTAGGAACTCTGCCGAAAGTGGATTTGGAAAGGAAGCTGCGATGGCAACCAGAAGGAGCGAAGCGATGATTTTCATGGGGCGAGGGGTTGGGGTGGTGAAGAAGAACTATGCGGAATGTTGGGATTTGGCAATTTCAAAGAATCGGGGAGGTGCGGTGGTTATTGGAGCTGTGCTGCGACGCTTGCTCGGCGATCGGGCTCCACCATTTTTATCTGCTTGTGCTTGAACTTCATTGGAGATTTTATCCAAGCCGATTTTCGCCTTTTAGATTCTTAAGTATTGTCTATGAAATTTATCCCTTTCTCGCGGCTCTTGGCGTGCGTCGGATTAGCGGCTCCAATGGGAGCGTTTGCCGCGTCTCTGAATATCGAATTCGAGGAGTACGATTTGCCGAATGGCATGCACGTCATTCTTCATCAAAATAGCGACGCTCCAGTTGTTTCGTCGTATGTGCTCTATCATGTGGGCAGCAAAGACGAGCGACCGGATCGGACGGGGTTCGCTCATTTTTTCGAGCATTTGATGTTTGAAGGTTCGGAGAATATCGAGCGGAAGCAGATCGATAAATTGATCTCGGGAGCGGGTGGAAATTTAAACGCTTCAACCTCGTTCGACCGGACGGACTATTACATAAATTTGCCCGCAAACGAATTGGAGCTGGCGCTTTGGATTGAATCTGAGCGGCTGATGCATGCGGTGATTGATGAAACCGGCGTGGAAACGCAGCGCGAAGTGGTTAAGGAGGAACGTCGTTCGCGATATGATAACCAGCCGTACGGTTCTATTATGGAGAACATGGCGAAAGCGGTTTTCAACGGAACGCCTTACGAGTGGACGCCGATCGGATCGGCTCAGTACATCGATGATGCGACGATCGAGGAATTTCGCGATTTCTATAAGAAATGGTATGTGCCGAATAACGCGATTCTAGCGATTTCGGGCGACATTGACGTCGAGCAGACGCAGCGACTGGTCGAACGGTATTTTGGCGAGATTCCTAGAGGAGCGGAGCCCGAACGAGTCGAAATCGAATGGAATTTGGATGCGTCGGTAACTACGAAGGTAGTCGAGGAGCCGATGACGCCTTTGCCGGCAACGGTTCATATTTGGAGAGCGCCTGTTTTGACGGATGAGGATGCCGAGGCGATTGATCTATTGATAAACATATTGGCGGTGGGTAAAAGTTCGCGACTGTATCGGCGTCTTGTCGATACGGAACGGGCGGCGGTGAATGCGGCGGCTTTCACTTGGCTTCAGGAAAAGGCTGGATTGGTCGCGGCTTATGCGATCGGAAATCGTGGGGTATCGATCGAGCAGTTGGACGCGCTCGTCGAAGAGGAAGTGCAAAAGCTTATCGATGAAGGCGTGACGAGCAAAGAATTGCAAAAAGCGCTGAATCAGAAAGAGGCCGAGATCGCCTCTTCGGTTGGCACGATGAGTAGCCGGGCGCAGTCCCTTGCCTATTATCATTTGTGGTACGGAGATGCCGGGCGAGCGAATAACGAATTGGAAGCGTACTTGAAGGTCACCCGAGAAGACCTGCAACGGGTCGCGAAGAAATACCTGCTTAAAGAACGCAGAAACACGCTGCATTACCCTGTGCCTAGCAAATGAATACGACACGAGGAATTAGAAACATGAAAACGATTTCAAGCATTATTCTATTGGCCCTTCCGCTCGCGTTTTTAGCCTGCAACTCGAATAGCGGAGGAGGCTCCGATTCCATAGCGATGGAACCGTTGGATCGATCGAAGAGACCCGATCCTGGGCCGGCACCGGCGTCATCGTTTCCCGATTACGATACGATAACGACTTCCGAAGGACTGACCTTGTACGTCATCGAATCGAATCGACAGCCGACGATAACGTATCGATTGATGTTCCGCTCAGGCGGTCTGTTCGATGGAGAGAAAACGGGTTTGGCTGAATTTGTCGCATCGATGCTCGATCAGGGAGTTGTCGGCAAAAGCGCGTTCGAGCTAGCGAGCGAGATCGATTTTATCGGAGCGAGTTTGTCCGCTTCGGCTTCTTCGGATTTTATCGCCGTTTCCGTGTCGGGGCTTTCGAAGTACAAGGAACAGTTGCTTGGTATTTTGAATTCGGTTGTCAGGGCCCCTACCTTCCCGGAAGAGGAGCTTGAGAAGCTGAAGGAACGGACTGTTTCGAATTTAATTTCCGAGCGTAGCGAACCGGATGCTCTGATCGAGAAGCTAAGACGCAAATTGGTATATGGAGATGGTGGATATGGAGCCTTTCAGAGTGAGGAGAGCGTGGCGTCGATCACAAGGGATGATCTCGTTGCTTTTCACCGGAAGCACTTTATTCCGAATAATGCTTCGTTAGCGATAGTCGGACAAATCGATCGCGATGAGGGAGTAAAGCTCGTGGAGAATCGTTTGCGAGGATGGAGAAAAGGATCGATACCTGAAGAGCCGAAGTTGGATTTTCCGACAATTTCGGAACGGGCTGTGCATTTGCTGGACCGCTCGGACTCGGTTCAATCAACTGTGCGAGTCGCGCAGCAATCTTTTCCTAGATCGAATCAGGATGCCCCGGAATTGAAGGTGGTTATGTCGGTTCTCGGCGGCGGATTTTCCGGTCGATTATTTCAGAATCTCCGAGAGGACAAGGGTTACACTTATGGAGCCGGTTCCTACGCGGCTAATGCGGCTAGGATGGGAGCGATCGTTTCCTATACGGATGTTCGCAATGAAGTGACTGCGGACGCGGTAGGGGAGATTTTCAACGAATTAAATCGTATTCGCGAAGAACCAATACCCGAAGCGGAGTTAGACATGCACAAGAAGTATTTGGCGGGCAACTACATGTTGAGCCTTGAGCGCCCGATGACGATTGCGCAAAACGTTCAGGAGATCGACGTCTATGGCTTAGCTCCCGACTACTATCAGACTTATGTGACTCAAATGATGTCGGTGACGCCGGAACTCGCTTTGGAGTTGGCGAACAAGTACCTGCATCCAAGTAAGAGCGTTATCGGTATCGTGGGTAAACGCGAAGAAGTGGGCGAGTCGCTCGAACGGTTTGGCGACGTTACGATTTACGACGAAAAGTTGGAAACGCAGAACTAGCCCGAACCGGGACGCGGTAAGCTTCGGCCTAATCGTCTTAGAGACTGTTAAATAGGTCCAATTGCTTCGAGCAGATAAACAGAGGGAATGGGTCGCTGACCCGCCTATTAAGATGAGATGTCGCCTCAGCGAAACGACCTACAAAACGAATTAACCGTATTGGGTTTCAATTGTGGTGTTCTTTCCGACTTAATTAACAGTCTCTTAGATTAGAGCCGATCGATATTCATCGGAGAGGCGTGTTGCCTAGGCTCCCGCGAAGGACAGGCCGATCATCTCGCGAGTGCGCGTACAGACGTCGTTGTCTTCCGACATCACCATGCAACGCTGCATTAGCGATACGCGCGCTAGCTCTTCCGGGCTAGATGCGATGCTGTCGGCGGCGGCGTTCAGCAGTGACCATTCTTCTTCGTTGAGGGGTACTTCTATCTTCATGTAATCGTTAATCGGCAAAACCCTTGGCGGCTTTAGGTAATTGTTGAGTTTGCCTGGGGTGCTTTACTCTCTAGAGTGGGTTTTTGAGCGGATATACCTTAAGTCGCAGAACTGTTGACCGATTCTTAGCCTGTATTTCCCGCTTTTACGGCGAGTATTGTCTTCAATCCCAATACGGAATGACGATTAGACAAATACGCTACTTTAGAGAATAGGATTATGATCTCTCACCCAATCAACCTCGAAGATATTCAACCAGAACTGGAGGGCATAGCCGTGTCTCCGCAGATCCTGCCGAAGCTGCAAGAGCTGATATCGGACTGCAATACGAACCCCGACGAGATTCGCGACATGATCCGGATGGATCCGGCGTTGAGCGCGATGATCCTCAAAACGGCGAATAGCGCGTATTTCAACCCTGGCTACCATATAGACAGCATCGATGATGGAATCATGCATTTGGGTTTCAGCGACGTTTATCGGATCGTCACGATGCTGATGTTCTCGGAGCTGTTTGCTGAGGCGTTGAATACATACGGAATCAGCGCGGGAGATTTTTGGAAACGTTCGGTGGCCTGCGCCTTTGCGATGGAGCGATTGGCTCGCAAGTATAGCGAAGATCAGGGTGTAGCTTACACGGTTGGTCTACTTCATGGGATCGGTATGGTTTTCCTCGAGCGTGAAATTAAGGACGCTCCGAATATCACTTTCAATGCCTCGTTTCCCGAAGACGTGGCATTGGCGAAAGAAGAACTGGAAATTTTTGGAATCAACCATGCCAAAGTTGGCGCGGCAATGATGCGGGAATGGGGATTTTCGGACGAAGTGGTGATGCCAGTCCTCAATCAGTTCGAACCGGCCCAAGCTGGAAAGCATGAGCGCATGGCTTGCTTGGTCTCATTTGCCAAGAGGATGGTTAGCACGATTATCAACGACCCGGCAAGCGCCGCGGCTACTCCAGGACCGGATCCTTTGCTCATAGCTCTGCTGCATCTTTCGAAGGAAGAATATCTGAAAGTGGTCGATCAACTACGAGCGAACTTTGAAAAGGCGGAAAGCCTGGTTATGGGAAAGACGGTTCATCGTCCAGTGGGCGGTTCGCAAACCGGTGCCGTGAAGGATAAGCTTAAAAAAGCGATAGCATCGAATATTGGATACGGCCAAAGCGCTATCCGATCTTAAAGCAATTTCAACCACCGACTCTAACAGGAGCAATTTGACAAATGAGTGACTCAGGACTTATCGATTGGGAACAACTTGAAATGATCTTCGGCGAAGAAGACGAGGAATTCGACGTAGAAATGGGAGAGCTGTTTCGCGAGTTCGTTGAAGACGGTCGCGATCGTCTCGCGACGATAAAAGGCATGCGCTTCGATTCGAATCG
>JAPKDW010000400.1 GCA_028822375.1 Opitutaceae bacterium
CCAGCTTGAAGACGGCCGAACCGACCAGAGCACCTACTACGTTCGCCTCAATACTGGGAAGCAGGGAATCGCGGTTAACCTCGCGCACCCTCAAGCGCGCGAAGTGATACTCGACTTGGTACGCGCTGCTGACGTTTTGGTAGAAAACTTTTCTCCCGGCGTTATGGCCCGTTACGGCTTCGATGCCCAAACCCTACGCGCTGAGAAACCTGGACTCGTGTATTGCTCGATTTCTGGATTCGGCCAGACCGGTCCGCTGAGTTCAATGAAGGCATACGCGCATCTGATTAACGCGGTATCCGGCATGATGGACCTCGATCGCAGTGGCGAATCCCAACCGCGCGTGCAGTATCTCCAGGCTGCGGATGCGCTCGCCGGAACCCATGCATTCGGAGCAATCTCAGCAGCGCTGGTGCGCCAAGCCCGCACGGGACAAGGCGCAACGCTGGACATCTCTATGCTCGAATGCCTCATCGCTTCCGACGACATCGGGTACGGATCACTATTGAATGGGGGCAAGGCGGAACGGCGCCCGCGAGCGGGCATGGTCGTTCATCCGATTGGCGATCGTCACATAGCGCTACAAACGTCTGGATCGGCCCATTTGTGGGCACGGGTGGTCGCGCTCATCGGCAAACCCGAACTGTTGACCGATCCGAAATTTGCGAGCCCCATGGCCCGCCGTGTCAACTGGACAGAGCTACTAGTGGTGATTCACGATTGGCTGAATCGCTACAATACCGCCGACGAAGCGCTCGCAGCGCTTTCAGCCGCCGGTATACCCTCAGCGCCCATGCTATCGCCAGAGGAAGCCATCGAGCACCCACATCTACACGCTCGAGAAGCCTTTCCTGAGGTCGAACATCCTGGAAGAGGACACGCGCGGGTAACCGCGACGCCGTTTCACATCGACGGGAAACCCACTCATCCGCAAGGTCGTGCCCCTTATCGAATCGGGGAACACACGCATCAGGTACTCGCCGACATCCTTGGATATACCAACGAGCAAATCGATGCCTTGCGAAGCGCCGGCGCCATAGAGGTACCAAACTGATTAAGATGGCGATAATTACCGGGAAGGACTCGGAACATATAGATTGCAGGAAAAGAAAAACTGGCTTTTTATTCCATTTTGAAGAAATTCAACTTACACACTTGAATTCTACCGTACGGTCGGTAAAAAACCTGAACGATTCCCAGATCATAAAATCTCTAACTCTCAATTCGCGCCCATCAGTCTTCAGATTGCAACCTAATCGGGTTTCATTCTGCGAAAGTTTCGAATGAATGTCTTTTCCAAGTTAGCCAGCATTGTCTTCCTATTGATTCTGGTGGGATTATCGTTTGTAGACGGAAGCTCGCTAAACCTGAGCTCGAATTGGATCCCCTTCCTAGGCCGTTTTCATCCCGTATTGCTCCACTTGCCCATCGGCATCTTCGCCGGAGTAGTGTTATTGGAACTCTATGCGTTCGCACGACCTGTGTCGCGTGTACCGGAGAAAATTCATTTTCTGCTGACTGCCGCTTTCTACAGCACAGTGGTTACTGCCTTCTTTGGTATATTTCTTTCCTGGGAAGGTGGATACGCAACGGACGCGTTGAATATCCACAAATGGGGAGGCATCGCAACGGCAGCTGCGATCCTCGTGCTCGGTTGGTTACTCAATGGCAGGAGGGCTCGTCCGGAAAAATTGTCGATCACCTACCTTGCCGGATTGACCATTACCGTAGGAGTGATTTCCGCGACAGGTCACTTTGGCGGTTCGCTAACTCATGGTTCAGGCTTTCTAACGCAATTCAATCCCTTTGCCAACGAAGCGGAGCCTGCAGAGAATACTAAAGAAACTTCCGTATACGTTTCTCACATACAGCCCATTTTTCAGGACTATTGCATTCAATGCCACAGTCCTGAGAAAGTTAAAGGGGAACTTCGACTGGATACATTTGAGATGATGATGGCGGGGGGAGTTAACGGTCCGGCAATCATTCCTGGAGATAGTGAGAGTAGTAATATGATCCATGCGATTCATTTACCGCTGGACACGGACGAGCACATGCCCCCGCAAGGGAAGCCACAGCCTAGCGAAGATATTGTGCAGCTATTAAGCTGGTGGATTGACCAAGGAGCCAGCGAAACGGCTCGCCAAGAGGATTTGGAAGTCACTTCAGGCATAGCCATTCACTTTCTTAAAATAGACGTATTGGAATTACAAACACGAGAGGAAATAGAGCCACACCTCACGGCCCTAAAAAACCAGTCCAATTTGAGTCTCAATTTTCTGGCCCAAAACGATCAACGTATAGGCGCGCGCGGCAAAAACGCCAGCGATAAAGACTTGGTATCGTTGCTTCCCATGATGTCTAACATAGTAGAATTGAATTTGGGCGGTTCCGATGTCACTGATGCCGGTTTGGAAATAGTGGGACAAATGACAAATCTCACCCATCTTCATTTGAACGGTACCGCTATAACCGATGTAGGTATAGAGCGTCTAGCAAATCTCTACCAACTTGAGTACATCAATTTATTCGGAACGACAATTACTGACAATGCTTTACTCGTTCTGAGGCGTTTGAAGAGCCTCAAAAAGGTTTTTCTTTGGGAAACCAACGCGACCGAAGGGGCCATTGCAGCCCTCCACAAATCGATTTTTCCTGCGGTCGAATCAGACAAGATTCGTTTGCAGATCCTGGAACTTAGCAAAAAACGCGATAGCCTAGAAGTCGATATAGTC
>JAPKDW010000102.1 GCA_028822375.1 Opitutaceae bacterium
CTTCGGCGGGAGCTTCGTCTTCGGCTGGAGCTTCAGCTGATTCGGCAGGCGCTTCAGCTGACTCGGCAGGCGCTTCAGCTGACTCAGCTGGAGCTTCGTCTTCGGCAGGCGCTTCTTCCTCTGCAGCTTCGGCTTCTTGGGATGCCTTGCGCAATTCGAGTTCTTGGACAGCTGCTTTGCGGCTGAGACGTACGCGGCCCTTTTCGTCAATCCCGATGCACATGACGACCATTTCGTCGCCAGCCTTGCAAACGTCTTCCGTGCGGTTGACTCGGAAGTCAGCCAGCTCGGAGATGTGTACGAGACCTTCTTGGCCAGGAAGCACTTCTACGAAACAACCGAAGTCCTTGGTCGCTTTGACAACGCCGCGGTAGATCTTGCCTTCTTCGATTTCGCCACAAACGAGGTCGATTTCTTGGATGGCGCGATTCATCGCTTCTTCGCTCGTTGCGTAGATGTTCACCTTGCCGCTGTTGTCGTCATCGATGTCGAGCTGAGCTCCGGTGATTTCAACGATACGGCGGATGTTCTTGCCACCTGGTCCGATGAGGGCGCCGATCTTTTCAGGATTGATCTGAACAGTCGTGATACGTGGAGCATTTTCACTGACGCTTTCACGTGGAGTATCGAGCGCTTCTGCCATTGAATCGAGAATCTCGATACGGGCTACGCGAGATTGCGCTACGGATTCGCGAACGATGTTGAATGGAAGTCCGTTGATCTTAAGGTCCAACTGGAAGCCAGTGATACCGTGGCGTGTGCCAGCGATCTTGAAGTCCATGTCGCCGAAGTGATCTTCTTCGCCAAGGATGTCGGTGAGCAATACGTGCTTGCTGATCGCGCCACTTTCGTCGGATTCGCAAACCATTCCGCAAGAGATGCCAGCGACTGGATGGGAGATCGGTACGCCTGCATCCATAAGAGCGAGCGTTCCGCCACAGATCGAAGCCATGGATGTCGAACCGTTCGAAGACATAACTTCGGAAACGAGACGAATCGTATAGGCGAAGTGATCTTCTGCAGGAATGACGGGAAGGAGCGAGCGTTCTGCGAGGGCTCCATGACCGATTTCGCGGCGGCCGGTGAAACCGAAACGTCCGGCTTCTCCAACTGAGAATGGAGGGAAGTTATAGTGAAGCATGAAGGACTTGGATTCAGGTCCTCCAGTGACTGCGTCGAGGCGTTGAGCTTCGTTCGTCGGTCCGAGTGTTGCGAATACCATCGCTTGAGTTTCGCCACGAGCGAAGATGGCTGAACCGTGAACACGTGGCATTACGCCGACTTGGCTCTTCAGTTCGCGCAATTGGTCGGGTCCGCGTCCGCCGGCGCGAACTTGCTTTTCGAGAATAGGAGCGCGGTAAGCGGTTTCCTGGAGCTCTTCCATCGCCATGGCGAGTTGATTGGGATTGTAGTCGTCGCCGAGTTTCTCTTTAAGAGCAGCGCTTGCTTGAGCTTTAAGTTCGCCCATCTTTCCGTTGCGCTCTTGCTTGTCGCCAAGACGAGCGGCTTCGTTGATTCCCGATCCGATCAGGCCTTCGACGATTTCCTTGATTTCAGGTTTGAGAACGACGAGTGGGAAAACCGACTTTTCCTTGCCTGCAATCGATACGAGTTTTTCGATCCCGGCGATGATTGGCTGGATTGCTTTGTGAGCGAATTCCAACGAGTCGAGGAAATCTTCTTCCGGCAACTGCGCGGCGCTACCTTCGATCATGAGCATATCGGTTTTGGTACCGACGTAGATGAGATCGAGATCGGAAGAGTATTGCTCTTCGAGAGTTGGGTTGGTGACGAATTCGCCATCGATACGTCCAACGCGAACGGCGCCGATTGGACCATTCCAAGGAATGTTGGAGATTGCCAATGCGGCTGAAGCTCCGTTGAGCATGGAGATATCAGGCTCGTTGGTCTTGTCCGTGGAGAGAAGGAAACCGATGATTTGAACTTCGTTCAAGAAACCCTTTGGAAAGAGCGGGCGACAAGGACGGTCGCAAAGACGCGATGTGAGGATTTCCTTTTCGGTTGGACGAGCTTCGCGCTTGAAGTATCCGCCTGGGATACGGCCTGCTGCCGAGTACTTTTCGCGGTAGTCAACGGTAAGCGGAAACCAGTCTTGGCCTTCGCGAACGGTGCTTGCTGCGGTGGTGGAGACGAATACGCAGGTCTCGCCTACGTTTACGGTGACGGCTCCGCCTGCGAGACCAGCAAGGTCTCCGGTAGAGATCGTCATGTTCAGCTCATCGATTGTTACACTGTGTTTTTGTATCATATTATTTATTACAGTATCGCGACTGAGCGAGAAGGCTCGAAAGAGAGATTTCCGAATGAAAACGAATGCTCGTTCTCATTCGGAAATATCCCTGATAGGCATGTTCCCTTCAGCGGCGATTTTGGTTTTTGGTTTTTTAGGTATAAAGAAGGGCCTGAGCCTCGTGACTGAGTCGAGAGGATGCAGGCCCAAATTAGATGAAACGAGCGCTTCTGAAATGCAGAGGGCTCATTCGCTTGCAAAGTAGGTTAGGAACCTATCTGCGAAGATTGAGGCGCTGCAGCATCTCGTTGTACTTGGAGAGGTCGTGCTTCTTCAAGTAGTCGAGGAGCTTGCGACGGCGGCTTGCCATCGCGAGAAGTCCGCGGCGCGTGTGAAAGTCCTTTCGGTGTTCACGCAAGTGCTCGGTTAGGTGGTTGATGCGAGCGCTCAGAAGAGCGATTTGTACGTCGCAGGAACCTGTGTCCGAATCGTGCGTCTTGTAGTCGCCGATGATTTGAGTTTTATCGATTGCTTTGCTGTGTGGCATATTAGTCTATTATCTCACGGGAAAAGAGATTCCCCGTTTGGGAAACCGTTAGCCAGGCGCGTCGCCGAGCTAACCGCTATCATCCGAGATTGACTCGAATTTTCCGTGGAGGAGAGCGGTAAAACCGCAGACCTCTAGCGTAAGGGGGACCACAAGAAGCGTTTTTCCGAGTAGCGCAATACTAAAAGTAGGTTGTTGAAGAGCGGGGATGCGATTATTTCTGTTACCTTTTATTCCGTAACTATAACCTAAACGGTTTCATAAACCACGAAGCGCATGAAGGTAGGTAGGGTAGTAGGGTCGGTGCTTGTGCCGTACCGCGCATGCAGCTCAATCATTCTCGCAAGGTGGCGCGAGGCGTCCCGACTCGTGGATTGTGGGAAATGAGAAAACGCGTCGGGACGCCACGTTCCACCTTGAAGCGGGCATTTTAACTCTACCGCTCTGCCTTGTCTGTTGCTAGGCGAGAACGAATGCGGTCGCTCACGTGGAGATGCCCCTCGGCTATGTCGTGGAATGCTTTTATGAGAGCTTCTTTGGAGGCGGTTTTCATGAGATATCCGTTGGTTCCCGCTTTGAGGCAGCGTTCGGCGAATAGGAGTTCGTCGTGGGAGGTGATCACGAGAATAACGGATTTTGTAAAACGCCGTTTCAAGTCTTTGATTGACGCGATGCCTTTGCATTTTGCGACGGCGATATCGATCGCCACGATGTCAGGCTCTTGCTTAGGTTGAACGGCGTCGTCCACCGAGGTTGCGAATCCGCTAGCTATTCCCTTGAGGAATAGAGCCTAGGGAGGCGTAGGTTCTCGAGCGGATAAATGGCATTAAGCAAGTGGTTCGCTTCTGCCGAGTGGGTTTTCTATTCGGAGAAATCCCCGAGATTTGCGGCTACATGACCTGTTGGTCAACCCACTGAACGGAGAATTGGACGAGCTCGGTAGCGTTGCGCAAGCTGAGCTTTTCTTTCACGTGGGCGCGGTGAGACTCGATGGTCTTGACGCTTAAATTGAGACTTTCCGCGATTTCCCGGCTTGAGAGTCCTCGTCCAATTAATTGAACGGCCTCGAGTTCGCGATCGGTAAGGCGATCCACGGGAGAGGTTGACGCGTGCTTGGGTCCATTGATCATCTGGTGGAGAACTTGGTCGGCAACTGATGGGCTTACGTAAATTTCGCCTTTAATGATCTTCCGGATCGCATCGACTATCTTGTCGGGCGATTCCTTTTTCATGACGTAGGCTTTGGCTCCGGCACGGAGGGCGCGTTGGGCGTAAATTGTTTCGTCGTGCATTGAAAACACGAGGATTGGGATCTCTTCGTGAATCGCTTTAAGATTCTTGATGAGTTCCAGGCCGTTATTTCCTTTGAGGGAAATATCGACGATGATCGCGTCGGGACTGCTTTCTCCAACGCCCTTCATCGCTCCTTGAGCGTCTTCAGACTCCCCGCAGATTTCCATATCTGCTTCATTCGCAATTATTTGCGATAATCCCTGGCGGACCAATGGATGATCGTCGACTGTGTAGATTCTAATGGCCATGATTGCAAAATGATCTAAAGAAAAAGGTGATGATGGCTAAGGCGCCACGCCAGTTCAAGCCGCAATAAGCTTAACTGAAGCTATCAAACGGTTTGTTTAATAAAAGTAAATCGGTTGCCAACGTGAAATCTTGAATAAGCGAAAGCGCTGATGTTGCTTCTATATAGTTGGAGGCTATAAATTGGCTGCTGCTGCGAGCAGACCGATAAGCCCTCCGAAGACGCCGCCCCAGACGACTAACCAGCCGAGGTGTTTGCGGATGATCTTCTCCAAAATGCGTTTTACGTCTTCGGGCTGCAGTTGATCGAGTTTGCCTTCGACGAGTTTCTCGACGGTGGGGCGGAATGAGTCGAAATGCAGATCGCTCTTTGTAAGGTCCAGATCGTCAATGATTTGAGATATGCGATTGCTGAATTCGACTTTGAAGGGAGCTCTTAGCGGTTCGAGCGCCTTGAGTCCGCCGACAAGCGCGAGCATGCCGCCAAATTTGGAATTGGCGATGACGTCGAGGAAGCCGTCGAAGGCTTGGTCGAGATCGATTGCGGCTACGATCGTTTCATGGGAGAGCCCTTGGTGGAGGGCGGCATCGGTGAATTGCTTGAAATTGTCTTCGGTGAAGAAGTTTTCCATTACTAGCGAGTAGATGCCGCTTTTGAATTCTTGGAATCGATCGACGATCACGCCGGAACCATAAAGGCCGGGTACCTTCTCGAAAAGCATGTGGACTGCTAGCCAGTTGGTTAGCGCTCCAGAAAGCGAAAAGAGTCCAGCGCTCATGACGTAAGGTTTGAACGGACCTTCTGGGAGGAGGTATCCGATTGCGAAAAGGAAGGCTGAGAGGAGATTGGTTCCGAGGCTCTTGTTCATTCAGTGGCAGGTTAAAGCGATTTTTTTTCAGTTCGTCCAGCGTTCCTTTGATTGGGTTTCGCAAGAACGCCCCGATTTTGGAGGCGGTTAAATAAGTCGAAGATTGTTTCGCTGCCTAATTGTAGGAGCGGGACCGCTCCTACACCGACTTGTTTAATAGTCTCTAAGCGAATGTTTGATCGCCAATATCGCGAAGGGGTAGCCAATTGATGACGTTTTGGATCTGGCGATCCCAATAGGCCCATTCGTGAGCTCCGGGGCCTTCTTCGTAGTGGACGTCTAGTCCGATGCTGCGGGAATGTTCGAGGAAGCTCTGGTTGGATGGATACAGATAATCCTCAGTGCCGCAGCACTGATAGAGCGCTAGGTCAGGATTGTTTCCGGAGCGATAACGTCGAGACAGTTCGAGAAGATCGTGGTCTGTTCCAGTGATGTCTTGATTCTCGCCAAATATAATGGGCCATTCGGGGAGGAGGGTTCCGGAATCGGCTACCGCTGTAAGATCGAGAGCTCCCGAGAGACTGGCGGCAGCGGAGTAAAGATCGGGTCGGCTAAGGGCCAGCTTGAAGGCGCCGTATCCGCCCATAGAAAGTCCGGCGATAAATCGGTCGGAACGGTTTGGAGAAAGCGGGAAAAGTTGGCTGACGATTTGCGGTAGTTCGTTAGTGAAGAAATCGAAGTATCGATATCCGTGATGCATGTTCGTGTAGAAGCTTCGATTGGCTTCCGGCATGATTACGGCAAGGCCTTTTTCGTTAGCGTATCGTTCGATTGACGAATAGCGGGACCAGGCATCGAAATTCGAATGGAGGCCGTGTAGAAGGAAAAGCGTTTGGTAAGGAGCGCGTTTATTTGACCGGGTTTCGGGGTCGCCGCCGAATGGCAGGGGGATGATCGCGTTGAGCTTGCAGCGCGTGCCAAGCGTTTCGGAGTAGATGTCGGATTGAATGAAGGCCATTGCGGGATGTGTTATTCTGAATAGTCCGACATCGGTAGGCAGGAACAGACGAGGTTCCGGTCGCCGTAAACATTGTCTACCCGAGCGACGGTCGGCCAGTATTTGTATTCGCGAACCCATGCTGCGGGGAAGGCAGCGATTTCTCGACTGTAGGGATGACTCCAATTGTCGGATACGACGCGTTGGCTTGTGTGAGGCGCGTTTTTCAGGGGGTTGTCGTCTTGCGGCCAATCGCCGTTGGCGATAGTTTCCATCTCTGCCTTGATCGCGATGAGGGCATCGCAGAGTCGATCGAGTTCGATGCGAGATTCGCTTTCAGTCGGTTCGATCATCATCGTGCCGGGAACCGGCCAAGACATTGTTGGCGCGTGGAAGCCGTAGTCCATGAGGCGTTTTGCGACGTCTTCAACTTCGACGCCTGAGAGCTCTTTCCAATGTCTAAAGTCTATGATGAATTCATGGGCGACGAGGCCGTTTTCTCCACGATAGACGATTGGAAAATGCTTTTCCAAGCGTTTCGCCATATAGTTCGCATTGAGGATGGCTATCTTTGTGGCTTGGGTTAGGCCGCTCTCGCCCATCATTCGAATATATGACCAGGAGATTGGGAGAATGCTCGCGCTGCCGTAGGGCGCTGCGGAAATCGCTCCAATTGATTTTTCTCCGCCGACATCCGGGTTTAAACTGTGTCCCGGAAGGAATGGCGTGAGGTGTTCGGCGACGCCGATAGGTCCGACGCCGGGTCCGCCGCCGCCATGCGGGATGCAGAACGTTTTGTGGAGATTGAGGTGGCAAACGTCAGCCCCGATTGAACCGGGACTCGTGAGACCGCATTGGGCGTTCATATTGGCTCCATCCATGTATACCTGCCCGCCGTTGTTGTGGATGATGTTGCAGATCACCTGTACGGATGATTCAAATACACCATGGGTGGATGGGTAGGTGATCATTAATGCGGCGAGATTGTCGCGGTGCTTTTCCGCTTTGGCTTCAAGGTCGTCGACGTCGATGTTGCCCAATTCGTCGCATTCTACTGGGACGACTTTCATGCCGGCCATGACTGCGCTGGCGGGATTGGTTCCGTGGGCGGAGACGGGGATGATGCAAATGTTGCGATTTTCTTCGCCTCGGCTCCGATGAAATTCGCGGATGACGAGTAGTCCTGCGTACTCGCCTTGCGATCCGGCATTGGGTTGAATGGATACTTCGGCAAAGTCGGTTGTCTTCGCGAGCCAGTCTTCCAACTGAGAAATCAGCTCCGTGTATCCATTTGTTTGATAACTAGGAGTAAAAGGATGGATGGCCCCGAACTCTGGCCAGGTGACGGCTTGCATTTCCGCTGCGGCGTTCAGCTTCATGGTGCACGAACCGAGCGGAATCATCGATGTGGTTAGCGAGAGGTCTTTGTTTTCCAATCGCTTGAGATAGCGCATCAATTCGGTTTCCGTGTGATAGCGGTTGAACACTTCGTGGGTGAGGAAATCGGATTGGCGAGCGAGCTCGGGGACGATGGATTCGTCTAGATTCGCGACAGTTTGTTCGAGCCTGTTTAGGGTGATGGAACTCTTGGGATCGAAGGCGTTAAGGGCATCGACCAAGTCGGAAGGCGAAAGCGTTTCATCAAAAGAGATGCCAATTGATTGGGCGTCGATTTTTCGGAAGTTAATTCCCGCGTCTTCGGCAGTTCGATGGACGGCGGTGGTTTCGATTGTTTTCGAGGTGACGACGAGGGTGTCGAAACGTTCGCCCTCGTTTATTTCGTATCCAAGTTCTTGTAGAATGGATTTTGCGATTAACGTTAGCCTGCGGATGCGTCGCGCGATTTCAGTGAGTCCTTGGGGACCGTGATAGATCGCGTAGGTCGAGGAAATATTGGCCAGTAACACCTGTGCTGTGCAGATGTTGCTAGTTGCCTTGTCGCGTCGGATATGTTGCTCGCGGGTTTGCAGGGCTAGTCGAAGCGCGGGGTTGCCGTCGACATCTTTCGATAGGCCAATAAGGCGACCGGGGATTTTGCGTTTGTGAGCTTCCTTGGTTGCGAAGAAGGCTGCGTGGGGTCCGCCGAAACCGAGTGGGACTCCAAAGCGTTGAGCAGAGCCGACGGCTATGTCCGCTCCCCATTCTCCTGGTGGTTTGAGAAGGGTTAAAGCGAGTAGATCGCAGCAAGCGATGGTAAGGGCTTTGTGTTTGGTAGCTCTTTGGGCGAGTTGCTCCAAGTTATCTGCAATGCCGTTGGTGTTCGGGTATTGGACGATGATGGCGAACGCTTTCGAAAGATCCGTCTCATCGTCGAAGTCTACCACTTCGGCTTGGATGCCGAGGGGCTCGGCACGGGTTTGGACGACTTCGATTGTTTGCGGGTGACAGTGTTTGGAGATAAGAACGGATTGCTTGGGGCCTCTTCCGCGTAGTCCGTAAGCCATGGATACAGCCTCGGCTGCTGCGGTGCCTTCGTCGAGAAGGGAGGCGTTTGCGATGTCCATGCCCGTGAGATCGGTGATCATTGTTTGGAAGTTCAGGAGAGCTTCCATGCGACCTTGCGAGATCTCCGCTTGGTAGGGGGTGTACTGCGTGTACCAGCCTGGGTTTTCGAGGATGTTGCGAAGGATCGGGGGAGGAGTGATCGTATTATGGTAGCCCAGGCCTATGAGGGATCTGAAGACTTGGTTTTTGGAAGCGATCGATTTGAGTTCGCTTAGCATGTCCTGCTCGCCGATTGGGGCAGGCAGGCCGTCAATACCTGAGGTCCGTATGGCTGATGGGACGGCTTGGTCGATTAGGGCGTCTACGGAACCGAAGCCGATTTCCTTGGCCATTCGGGTGGCTTCGTCGGGGTTCACTCCTAGGTGCCGCCGAGCGAAGGAATCGAGCTTGTCGAGGGAGCGACGATCAGCTTGGTGATTGATGGAGGAACCTTCCGGGGTCTGTAGCATAAGGCGGACAGTAGAATCGAGCGCTGGTAAATCAATCTGAAATAATGAGAGAATTTCTGATGGAGCGGATTATTTCTGTCATTGGATAGGTGGGGTTTGATTGTGATATGGTAGCGTTCGATCTCCGAGCGACCATTTTCGTCAACTTTGCTGATCCCGCCTTAGCGGGACCAATGGTCCCGCTGAGCGCATTGGCGTCAACTTAACTGAAATCGTCTAAAAACCACCCCGACGTGTCGAGGTAGCTACACCGAGAATTCGGTGTGGAGTCTGCAATAATTCTTTCAAATAGAGTTAAGTTGACGCCAATGCGCTGAGCGGGAAGATTGGCCGCTACCTTTCATTATGCTTCGATCAATTTGAAGTAATTTGCGGTTGCGCAGTTTTGGGCGAGTAGCAGTGTCGGGTTTATGTTGAAAAAGGAGCGGGCGGCTTATGTGGATGGGGAGTTGGAACGGCTGTATCCGAATCCGCCGATTCCATTGGATCATAGTGGCTCGTATACTTTGTTGGTGGCAGTATTGTTGTCGGCTCAATGCACGGATGTGCGGGTGAATAAAATAACGCCCGGTTTGTGGGCATTGGCGGACAATCCAGCGGATATGGCTACGAAGAGCGCGGAGGAGATTCGGGCGATTATTCGGCCTTGTGGGTTATCGCCGCGCAAGTCGCAGGCGATTCGCGATTTGTCGGGGATTCTGATGAATGAGCATGATGGGCAGGTGCCGAGCAATTTCGAGGATTTGGAGGCCTTGCCGGGAGTTGGGCACAAAACGGCTTCGGTAGTGATGGCCCAGGCTTTTGGCTATCCAGCTTTTCCGGTGGATACGCATATTCATCGGCTGGCCCAGCGGTGGGGACTAACGAATGGGAAGAATGTCGAAGTGACCGAGCGGGACTTGAAGGCGCTTTTTCCGAAGGAGCGTTGGAATTCACTGCATCTGCAGATCATCTACTATGGCCGCGAGTATTGTTCTGCTCGGGTTTGTGACGGGACGGTTTGCCCGATTTGCCGGACGCTCTACCCGAATCGAAAATCGCCGGTTAAGACGCGAAAATAAAAAAAAGCCCCTCGGCCGATGGGCTGAGGAGCTTTGGAAAATGAGATTGCTGATTGCCGCTACAAATTAATTTTCTGCAATATCCGGATCATTGCCAGCAGGCATTTTTGTGGGATCCAAGGCGGCGCTCATTGTCGTTACGGAGGTACCTTCTCCATCGAAAAGATTAGCGAAAGGAGTGTCGCCTTCGAACCATGATACGTTTCCACCAGTGAACCCTATGTGACCACCGTTTCCTTTGTACATATCGTTAGTGCCCCACTTTGGTGCCGTGCTAGTCCCAAGCCTCGAGAAAATCAAAGGAGTTTGGTTGGGAGCACTCATTGATAGACCGACTACGTAGTGGAAAGAAAGATAACCGGAAGTGATGGGCTTGCTTGGGTCGTCTGTATCACTTACGGGCGTTGTGTCGGCAAGGGCGGGATTCATTACTCCTGCTACGAGTGCAGGAGTGGGTCCTTTGAGCTTCATCGCTTGCTTGTCACTATCACTGATCCAAATGTTGAGGTCATTGAGATCGGCTGCTTCGGCAAGCACAGCTGCGACGTGACCTATGCTTGGGGCATCTACTACCGCTGCATCGTAAGTGAGACCAATCGTGGCATCCACATCGTGGCCTGCTTGTACCATCAAATCACCATTTTGAGCACCAAAGGCTTTCGACGCATTAATGATCTGCCTCATATTACTCAAATCCTTCGTCTTTCGCGCGGTTGATTGCATCTGCGAAACGGTCGGCACGAGGATCGCCGAAAGGATGGCGATGATGGCGATAACCGTGAGAATCTCGATAAGGGTGAAACCTTTCGAGCTGCGGGATTTTGATTTGTAGGGATTCATAGGGAAAATGCGGACAAGGGTTTACGAGTGATACGTACTAACAAGTACGATGACTCTACCCATTTCGCAAGCGTGATTGGCGTTTTTTACCTTAGAGCCATAATTCGACTAGGGGGTCTCTAGTGCTTTGGATTATACCCTTCTAGTGGATTCCCTGAGTTTTTGGCAAATGTATCCATTCAGCGAATAATTCCCTCTATCGGACGGATCATCAAGGTTGAGCCTCCTAAAGCGCGTTTGGGACGGCAGATTTCGATCTGAGGTGGGTAAGTGTCGCTTGTTATTCTGGCATTGAAAATGGGGAGGGCTGCTTGTCCCAAGCAACCGTGGAAGCAGCATCAACCGATGTGGTTTGCCGTGCAAGATGCGGCTGCAGGGACAAGCAGCCCTAGCATATGACAGAGCGAAACGCGTCCCGTTTTCGCATGAGTCTCAGATTTTGCTTTTCAAGCGAGACGTGAGCTCCCAGTTATAGGCGGAATGAAGATTTATTTAGACGGCGAATTCGTTGACAAAGACGAGGCGAAGATATCGGTCTTCGATCATGGACTCCTTTATGGGGATGGCATTTTCGAAGGGATTCGTGTCTATCAGAAGTGCGTCTACCGTTTGGAACAGCACCTGGAGCGTTTGTGGTATTCGGCTAAGGACATCATGTTGACGATTCCAATGTCGGTGGAGGAAATGGCCGAGGCTGTTTGCGAATCTTGCCGTATTAACGGAATTGAGGATGGCTATATTCGTTTGCTGGTGACGCGTGGAAAGGGTGACTTGGGATTGTCTCCCGATAGCTGTCCCCGAGCATCGGTGATCATTATCGCGGATACGATACGACTTTATCCGAAAGAGCATTACAGCGTTGGGCTTTCGATTGTGACGGTTCCGACTCGTCGTTCAGGTCCTGCTGCTCTGAACCCGGCAATTAAGTCGCTCAATTATCTGAACAACATTCTCGCGAAGATGGAAGCTGCTCAACAGGGCGCTTTGGAGGCGATCATGTTAAACGATCAAGGCTACGTGGCGGAGTGTACGGGAGACAATATCTTCATCGTTCACAAGGGCACGGTGTACACGCCGGATGTGGCAAATGGAGCTTTGCGCGGGATTACTCGTGGAACGGTGATCGAACTTGCCGAGGCGGCGGGCTTAAAGGTCAAAGAATGCAACCTCACGCGTCACGAAATCTGGAACGCGGACGAATGCTTCCTTACAGGGACGGCAGCTGAATTGATTCCAGTCGTGAAACTCGATGGTCGCGTAATCGGCGAAGGCGTGCCGGGAGCGGTTACGAAGCAATTGCATGCGGCTTTCCATCAGGAAGTCTCGACGCGCGGCGTAATGTTGTAGGGCGTGGGTGGTCGTTTATCCTAGCAGGGCTTTTTTCAATGCTTGAGCATCAGTGTTCATCTATGTCCTCAGTGGTTTGATTTTTTGATTGGGTTTTGTTTTTTACCACTGAGCAACTGATTTACACTGATGATGTTGGGCTTTGGGCTTGGTTTGGAGATTATCAATCAAGTCATGACTTCTCGCGGCATGGCGCGAGCGCCAGCCCTACGGCTTGGCAAAATGTGCCGAAGCGGTGTTGTTGGGACGTTTGACGGGATCCTCGCCGTCAAAAAAGCATCAAAACACCTATCCGAGGCCAAGGGGATTTTCTTTGTTTATTCGTTGCGCACGATGGGATTTGAGGCGGATGTAATTATTGGCGCGTCTTATGCGTTGTTCTTTTAGTCCTTCGAGTGTTTTCTCGTTGGATTCCTTGGAGAAATTCAGTTAGTAATTCAAATAGTATGGCAAAGCCTTTAAAGTGCGATCTTTGCGACGAGTCGGCGACAGTTCATCTGACGCAGATCGTCAATAACCAGATTCATAAGATCGATCTCTGCGAATCATGCGCGGAGCAGAAAGGGATCACCGATCCCAACGGCTACTCGTTGGCAGATCTTTTGGTCAAACCTGGGGAGGAGTCGGACGAGCCGATTGAAATGGCCGCCGGCGGATTGGTGTGCGACGAATGCGGTTATACTCAGCGTGAATTTAAGAAGACCGGCCGCCTAGGTTGCGAGGGCTGCTACGATACCTTTGCTTCACTATTGAGCCCCGCTCTAGCGGGGATGCATAAAGGAGAGCGCCATAAGGGCAAAGTGCCAGCCCGTGCAGTGGAGCGGAAGACTTACGAAGACCGATTGAACTCGCTCGAGGGCGATCTTAAGCTTGCGATTAAAGAAGAGCATTACGAGGAGGCGGCTCGCATGCGCGATGAGATTCTCGAACTCAAGAAATCGACTGACCAGGAGGAGAGCGAATAGCAATAGATGTTGATTAAAAGCATATTTGGCGGGAAGTCCGAAATGACCGAGGCGAGCTCTAAGAAGTGTCCAGTTGTACTAATGACGCGGATTCGTTTGGCTCGGAATTTGAGTGACACACCGTTTCCAGGGTGGGCCAAGACGCCCCAGCGCAAGGACGTACTTGAGACATGTTTGCCCGCTGTGGCTTCGTTGTCGCAGATGAAGCGTGGCATAACTGCGGAAGTCGAAGAACTTTCCGACCTGGAAAAACAGATTTTGGTCGAGCGGCATTTGATTAGCCGTGAATTATCTTCTTCGCCGGAAAAGGCGGGAGTGGTGATCAGCAAGGATCAATCGGTTTCAGTAATGATCAACGAAGAGGATCACTTGAGGATTCAGGTGATCAAGTCCGGCTATCGTTTCAAGCAAGCCTGGAATTCGGTAACGGGAGTGGATACGGCTTTGGAAGACGAGCTGGACTACGCGTTTTCGTCTCAAATCGGATTTTTAACGGCCTGCCCAACGAATGTGGGAACAGGTATGCGCGCTTCGGCAATGATGCATTTGCCCGCGCTTGTGATCTCGAATCAGATGGAGAAAGTGGTTCGAGCGGTTAACCAGTTGGGGATAGCGGTTCGCGGATTGTTTGGCGAAGGATCGGATGCGAGCGGAAGCATCTTTCAGATTTCCAATCAAACGACTTTAGGCGAATCCGAGCAGGAGATCATCAAACGGCTATCTTCGGTTCTT
>JAPKDW010000401.1 GCA_028822375.1 Opitutaceae bacterium
TTTTTGGCACGATGAGAAAAAGTTCTTAGAAAGGATCCGGTGGAAGAAACCGATTCCCGCTTGCCGTCCATCAACTCGTCCCTACGGTCGCCTCTTTTTCGCCATCATGACCGAAGCCATCCTAACCCATCCGGGCAGTGCCCACAAAGACGAATTCCTCGCTTGCTGCGCATTACTCTCCCAGTGCCCTGTCGAGATCCAACGTCGCGAACCTACCGAAGCGGATTTGAGCAACCTGGACACCTACGTCATCGATGTCGGACATCGGCACGAACCCGAAAACCGCAATTTCGATCACCACCAATTCCCGCGCGACGCGACGCCCACTTGTTCGGTCTCCCTAATTCTTCAACATCTAGAACTCTACTCCGACGCCCAAAAATTTTGCGACTGGCTCGAACCAGCCGAATGGTTCGACTGTCGCGGCGCGAATGGAACCGCCAAATGGCTCGGCGTAGAACGCCACATCATCGGAAAGCTCAGCTCCCCGATCGACATCACCCTGCTCCGACGATTCGCCGCCAAAACGCTCCACGCGCCCGGCGAACCAATATGGGAAATCATGAAGATGATTGGCGACGATCTCGTCGACTACCTGAAGTCCCTTCGAACCCGACTCGATTTCATCGGCCAAAACTCCCAACTCTGGGAAATCGAATCGAACGGATCCACTTTCCAAGCCATCTACCTCCCCCGCACAGAACCCTTGCCCGAAGAACCCTCAATGGGACTTCCTCGATACATCCAAGAGCAAGGACTCGATCAAACCACCATCGCTATGATCTACCCGGATCGCCGCGGAAATGGGTATGGACTAACTCGATACAATGATCACCCCAGTATGAATTTCACTCGGATCGACTCCGAAGCCGACGTCCACTTCGCCCACGCTTCTGGATTCGTCGCAAAGACAAGCGCCACGACCACCGAGCGACTGAAGGAATTATTAAAGAAGAGTTTCATCTCCCAGTAGGGCTAGCGCTTGCGCTATGCCGCGTATCAAGAAAGCAATCTTCTATCGCGGCGCTGCAGGCCCTACAAAGACCGTCGGCCCAGTCATTTCAAAAAGGTTGCCAATCCAACTTCGAATTAACATTCAACTCCTTTAGAACATTGACCGCCTTGAACAGTGACGATGAACTGCAATTGCCATGCTCCACCACCTTAGATCTACCAATTGCCTCTACTGTTCATTCATCATTGCAGTATTCATCGCAAGTCACCCAGCTTACCCACAGGAATTCTCCGATCCGGCTCAGCCCGAGCTTAACGTCCTGATCGCTGAAGCTCCTCCCGAACTAACCACCCAACCTGAGCTCACGTTTTACAAAGCGCCGAAACCACTTCCCAGTGGAGCCATCACCAACGACTGGAAGGACTTTCTAGGGCCTACTCACAATGGAATTTCAAAGGAAACGAAACTTCTAAAATCCTTTCCACAATCCGGTCCGGATAAATTATGGGAGGTATCCAAAGGCGAAGGGTACGCGTCGCCAGCAGTTATCGGTGAACGCGTGATTCTGTTTCACCGTGTTGGCGACGAATCGACTATCGAGTGCTTGAACGCTGAAAATGGTCAGCGGTATTGGAAAACGACTTATCCCACTCAATACCGCGATCGTTACGGTTTTAGCAACGGACCGCGCTGCCAACCAATCAGCGACGGTACTTACGTCTATACGTTTGGAGTCGAAGCTAAACTAAGCTGCCTATCGCTAACCACAGGCCAGATCATCTGGCAACGCGATCTGAAAACGGAATTCGACTTAACCTTAGATTTTTTCGGTGTAGGAGCAACTCCACTACTCGAAGGCAACTCCATCATCGTTAATGTCGGCTCTCCCGATGGTCCCTGCGTGGCAGCGTTCGACAAGAAAACAGGAGTTATGAAATGGGGAGCAGGAAGCGAATGGGGTCCTAGCTACGCCTCGCCTATTCCAGCCGACACGGTTGCGGGCCGCCGCATATTCGTTTTCGCCGGTGGCGAGAGTCGCCCAGCCACTGGAGGACTTTTGGTAATCGATCCGATAAATGGTCACGTCGACTGTTCGTTCCCTTGGCGTGGAGTGCGGTACGAATCGGTCAATGCTTCATCTCCCGTAATAGTCGACAACCAGGTTTACATCTCCGAATGTTATGGAGTCGGAGGAGCCCTCCTAAGGATTGGTCTCGACGGAAGCTGCGAAGAGATTTGGAGCAACGAAAACCTCAATACTCACTTCATGACCGCCATCCATAAAGATGGCTATTTGTATGGAATCGATGGGCACGGTCCTCAAAACGCGCCCTTGGTTTGCATCGAACTCGCCACCGGGAAAGAGGTGTGGAAAACCGAGCCGGAATGGATGACTGATGTCGACAACGGACAAGGACCCCAAGAGTACAATCTCTCCCCCGCGCTAGCCTCTCTAATGCTCGTTGACGGTCGCTGCCTAGTCCTCGGACAATACGGTCACCTAGCTTGGATCGACCTAAATCCAGAAGGCTACAAGGAGCTCGACCGAACGCACCTCTTCCTTGCCCGCCAAACCTGGGCCATGCCTGCCCTCAGCAAAGGACTGCTTTACGTTGGCCAAAACGATACCGGAGTCGATGGCACGAAAACACGCCTCATTTGCTACGATCTACGAGGGGAAGAGTAATTTTACGATATCGGGGCATTTCAAAGGTAGCGGCCGATCTCCGAGCGGTCACATTGAATGATACAATCATTCAATG
>JAPKDW010000402.1 GCA_028822375.1 Opitutaceae bacterium
CGCAGCTGTCGAGAACCGTGTGCACGTGCATGATCTGCAAGCTACCATTCTTCATCTCATGGGTTACGATCACGAGCGGTTTACCTACCGTTACGCAGGACGGGATTTCCGCCTGACGGATGTGCATGGCAATGTGGTGCACGAGCTAATCGCTTAAGAGACACTTTAATAAATCGAAAAATGCATTGTTTTCAAAATGTAGGAGCGAGTTTATATCGCGATATCTCCGCTCTTCGTATGAGTGGCCTGCTCAATCGCGGGGTGAACCCGCTCCTACAAACACTAGTGAGACACTCTCTACGAGGATGAGGAGGATTGCATCATATTGGCTTGGGGCGATTTGCCTCGTTGTTGGCAACGGTATAGGATTTTCATCTACGGATGAGGAAGCAGGGATTCCCGCCTTCAATATGGCTGCTGCGGATACGCATTGGGCTTTCGTTCCTTTGAAAAAGCCCGAGGTTCCTTCTGTGGATTTTGGAGCGGGCAATGAGGTAGATGCTTTTATATTGAACCAACTTCAGGAACGCGGATTGAAACCCAATGGCCCAGCCGACAGGCGAAGCCTGATCCGACGTGTGACTTATGATCTTGTCGGCCTGCCTCCAACGTTTGAAGAGGTGCAATCCTTCGTGACGGACAATTCCCCGAATGCCTACGAAAACCTGGTCGATCGGCTCTTGGCTTCACCCTCTCATGGCGAGCGCTGGGCGAGAAACTGGCTCGATATAGCTCGATACGCTGATACGAAAGGGAGACCCAACTTTAGAGATGGCAACCGTTATGCGTATGCTCATACGTATCGTGATTACGTCATAGAAGCCTTCAACGAGGACAAACCTTTCGATCGATTTATTTTGGAGCAAATGGCGGCGGACCATTTGGACTTGGGTGAGGGTAATAGTGAACTGGCGGCGTTGGGTTTTTTGACCTTGGGGCGTGTGTTTGCGAAGGACAATTTTATTGATGATCAGATCGATGCGATAACTCGTGGACTTCAAGGCCTCACAGTTACCTGCGCTCGCTGCCATGACCACAAATTTGATCCCATTCCAACCAGCGATTATTATTCGCTGCACGGTATTTTCAACTCAACTGAGATTCCAGGGACATTAGAGGAATTGCCGGTGATACGGCATCCGGAGAAGGAAGAGGACTATGTGTCCTATTTGGCGGAGGTTGCCCGTATCCAGAAAAAAATTGATATTAGAGCCGATGAAGTGATCGGCGGATGGTTGCTGAATGAGCGTCTTCACGCGGGAAATTTTCTAGACTCCTACGAAGAGGCCAAAACGGTTACCGACGATGAAAGTATTACCGGCGAGTTCTCGGTATTTGCCGGAATCAACCACATTAGTACGCATATTTTGCGACTTTGGATTAAGTATCTGGAAACGGAAGAGGGACAAGCGCAGCCGGTCTTGAAGGATTGGTTCGAAAAGTATGCCGAGACAGATCGCGAGGCGGGGATTGAACACTATAATCAATTGTTCAAAGATGCTCTAGATGAGGAGCTGGAAGGGGAACGGCTTGATGCAGTCAGAGATTTTCTGGCAGAAGCAGAAACGCCTCTTAATCCGGATCTTGAATTGGTAAAGGTCTGGATACAGCGTAAAATTGAAGAGCCTCAAAATGCCGGAGACATAATGAAAGAGCGTGATGCCGTTGAGTGGACCCATCCGGGAACACCTATCCGGGCGCACGTAATTTCCGATGTGAAGGAGCCAAAAGACTCTCCCATTTATATGCGTGGCAACGTTGCGACCCCGGGTGATATCGTTCCTCGACGGTTCCTTGAAATCATTTCTAAAGGAGACCGAAAACCTTATTCTATGGGTAGTGGTAGACTTGAATTTGCCCAAGATATAGCGAGTGAAGAAAACCCTTTGACGGCCCGTGTCTTTGTTAATCGAGTTTGGGGATGGCATATGGGTCAAGAGTTTGTGAATACGCCGAGCGATTTTGGAGTGCGAACACCTGAACCGGTGCAAATCGATCTTCTAAATTGGCTGTCTGCCTCTTTCATCGAATCCGGCTGGTCCATTAAAGCATTGCACCGAAAAATTGCCCTATCAAATACGTATCAGCAATCCAGCGCGCCCAATCCAGAGTCTATGGCGGCGGATTCCGAAAACACTCTGTGGCATCATTTTCCTAAAGCTCGTTTAGGTTTCGAACCGATGCGAGATACCTTGCTCGCTGTGTCCGGAAATTTGGATCGAACGATGGGAGGAGTCCAAGAGGATATTATGGATCCAATGTCTAATCGACGGACCGTTTACAGCTTCCTGGACCGATCGGAACCGCCGGGTATATTTCGAACGTTTGATCATCCCAGTCCAGCGGCGACCAGCCCGAAACGGTTTGAAACGATTGTACCGCAACAGGCATTGTTTTTCATGAATAGTCCTTTCGCCATAACTCAGGCGAAATTTTTGTCTGACCGAATTGAGAAGGAAACGGGGGATGATACGGAAGCTCGTATAGGCGCGTATTATCGGGTCGTATTTCAGCGAGAGGCGACGGAGGAGGAGCTCCAAACCGGTCTTGAGTTTATAACCAGTTTTGAAGATTCCGATAGTTCGATGATTGAGAATGGATCATCGGACCCGGATGCCGAAGAGCCCCTTACGGGTTGGGAGCTTTATGCCCAGACTTTGCTGTTGTCCAATGAGCTGATTTTTGTGGATTAGCGGACAAGCAGAAACGACG
>JAPKDW010000103.1 GCA_028822375.1 Opitutaceae bacterium
GCAATTTCTACGGAGGCGACATTAGCGACAAATGTCTCAGGGAAGTAACCTTCGAAGAAGTAGTGGGGACCGTTGGCGAATCCATGAAACAACGGAATTTCTATCCTTCAGCATCCGCCGATCAAGGTGATTTACTAGTAGTCGTGCATTATGGTTCCACAAGCGTCCCACAGGACCTAGCAGAGCTCTTTGGGACCGAAATGGATGACCCCTACGGCGAGCAAGGCATTGATGAGGATCCAGTGATCAACGATACTTACTTTGACGACCTAAAGCGATTAAGCGAATTCGGGCACAATAACCAATCGGGTATGAACAATAGTAAATTGGGAATCGGCCGTGCCTTGGATCGCAAGAATATCAATACCACCGAAGAGTTCGACTTGCGTGTGGAACTGGAAGACGAGCGTTACTTCATCATTCTTATGGCCTACGACTACGAGAAGCTCCGTACCACTGAAGAACAGGAACTCCTCTGGACAACCCGCTTCAGCGTGCCTTCCATCGGTACCAATTTCGAAGACGCTTACCAAGCTCTCGCCCGAGCCGCCAGTTCCCACTATGGAACGAGCTTGGAAAAATACGCCAAGAGCAGCACTCATTTCGGAACCGGAAACGTTGACATCGGAGCCCTCGAAACCGTCGGCATCGAAGAAACCGAGGCTTCCGAAGGTTCTAAGAAAAAGAACAAATAATAATCTATGCAGTCTCGACTACACCATCATGTTCTCGTGCTCGGAACAGTCTTAGCGGCCCTTGTCGCTTCGACTGCAATGGCCTCGCCAGAATCAACCGCAGCAGCGCTCGCTAAAAAAGCGCAAGACACTTCGCTTGCGCTTAAAATAGCGACCGACCTAACGACGGAAATCGGTGCGCGACTTTACGGGTCGGAAAGCGAAAAACGGGCCGCGGATTGGGCAGTCAAACGATTTAAAAAATACGGATTCGACAAAGTCTGGATGGAGTCTTTTCCCGTTGAACGCGGCTGGAAACGCGGACTCGAAACTGCAAGTGTCACCAGTCCATCTCCACAGAACCTAGTCATTACTGCACTCGGAGGCAGCGTACCGACCCCAGAAGAAGGCATCGAAGCGGAAATTGCTCTTTTCAAAACGATCGACGCGATGCTCGAACAACCGGAGGGCTCCTTGAAAGGTAAAATCGCGGTCGTAACTCAAGCAATGGTGATTGGCGGCTACTCCAAGATTTCCGGAGCCATTCGCTCGAAAGGCCCCTCGGAAGCCGCTCGAAGAGGAGCTATCGCCTTCTTGATGCGTTCTGCCGGGACCGACAACGATCGCATGGCTCATACCGGCGGCACAAGCTACCTGCCCGAAATCCCTCGTATTCCAGCTGCTGCTCTTTCCGTTCCCGATGCCCAGCAGCTCGATCGACTTTCTGAACGATTCGATAACATTCGTATCAAGCTCGTCCTTACGCCTGAAGAGCTCGGCACAGTCACAAGTCAAAATGTAATCGCCGAAATAACCGGCAGCGAACGTCCCGATGAGATCGTGCTTCTCGGTGCGCACCTCGATTCCTGGGACCTCGGCACTGGAGCCATCGACGACGGAGCCGGCGTCGGTATTGTAATGGCCGCCGGCAAACTAATTGGCGATCTACCCAATCCTCCCAAGCGCACTATCCGAGTCGTCCTTTTCGGAGCCGAAGAAATTGGGATCATCGGGGGACAATTCTATGCTGATAGCCATGCCGACGAACTTGCCAACCACATCGTCGCCACAGAAGCCGACGCAGGCCAGGGCCCTGTTCAGTTCATGAATATCGGATTGGAAAATACCCTGGACCCTTCACTCGCTACTATCCGCAACGCTCTTCAACCACTCGGTGTCAAAGCCGGTCGAAGCAAATCAAGCGGAGGGCCAGATATCGGGCCCATGCACAGCAAAGGTGTCCCAGCCATCGGACTTTCCATGTTCACCGACGATTATTTCGACCTCCATCACACTTCCAACGATACGATCGATAAGATAAAACCGGAACGCATAAACCAAAGCGCCGCTGCCTTTGTCGTAACTGCTTATCTCGCTTCGGAACTAGGCGGCTATTACCGAATCCAGCCTTGACGAATTCGTCTCGAAAATCGGTCGGAACGATTGCGCCCAATTCATTCAAAACGAAAGCCATTCGAGATTGACCAATCAATCCAACGGTACACTGTCACATCCTAGATTACGAAAGTATTGGTAGTATGGAGTCGTCAGGAAAGGAAGATGCCGAGTTAGTAAATGCATCCGCATCAATTCTATTCGATGCATTGCTAAATCAGACTCAGGATCAAGTTTACTTCAAAGATCGACAAAGTCGGTTTGTACGAGCCAGCGATGTCGTTTCGCAGAAATTTGGTCTGAAATCGGTAGCGGAACTGATCGGCAAATCCGACTTCGATTTCTTCAGCAAAGAACATGCGCAAGAGTCCTTCGAGGACGAGCAACGACTCATGCGCGACAATGAAAAGCTGATCAATATCACCGAAAAGGAAACCTGGCCTGACGGTAGTATTACTTGGGCAACTTCGACCAAAATTCCGCTCTATCTCGAATCCGGCAACGTTGTCGGAATCATGGGCATTACACGAGATATCACCGAACAAATAAATGCCCAGCGCGAACTCGAAGAAAACCGAGAACTTCTAAAGCGCAAAAACCAGATAATGGAGACGGATTTCGACAATGCTCGACGTATCCAAAGACGCCTCATTCCCGGCCAAATCCCCAAACCGCCATTCGCTGAAATCGCGGTACTTAATTTGAGCATGACCGAAGTCAACGGAGACGTCATCGCATTTCCTACGGTTGACGACAATCGCCTGTCCTTTCTTCTTGGAGACGTAAGTGGTCACGGTGTGTCGGCCGGGCTATTCACTATTTTAATCAAGCATTTGGCTGACTTCTACATGCCCGACGATTTCGATCGACTCGATCGAGCCCTAGTCACTCTCGACCAACACCTGCGAGGCCTGATACCCGCAGGTTTCGTTGCCACTCTCCTAGGCACTATCGTTCCCCTACCGTTCAATCAAGCTAAGCTTACCTTAGCGAACGCCGGCCAGCCCTCTGCTCTTTGGTACAATCAAACAACCTCGACCATAGAAATAGTCGACCTCCCAAGCGAAAACGTAATCGGGCTTGGCATTTGCGATCAAGTGGAATGCAGATCGTTCGAACTGAATGCAGGCGATTGCTTTCTCTTCGTTTCAGACGGAGCGGTCGAATGCCGCAATGACTCGGACGAAGAGCTCGGACTAAAAGGACTAATAGCTCCATTCCAAGAATGCGCTCAGATGCCAATCGATAAAATAATCGACCACATGCATTCATTCCTTTCCAATTACAGCGAAGGCGATTTTCCCCAAGACGATACCTCGATGATCGCCTTGAGAGTTCAGAAAGTCGATTAGAAGCGCAGACTAATTAACGACGTCGATAACGCCTTTTTCTTTCAAGAAGGCTTTTTTATTCTGCCAATCGGGAGCGACTTTCACGGACAACTTAACATCCACGAATTTGTCCAGATCCACGCGCAGTTTCGCCCGCGCATTTTTCATGATTTGCTTGGCCATCGCCCCATTTTCTCCGATTACGATCGCTTTCTGAGGATTACGCTCAACAAACAAGGTTGCGGCGATTTTGACCTTCTTTTCGTTCTCATTCCAAGTGTCGATTTTCACCGTTAGCGATTGAGGCACTTCCTGATAAACCAATTCATTCGCCGCTTCTCGTATAATCTCTTCGGCAATATCTCTCTCGATAACATCGGTCAGTTGATCTTCCGGAAACAGAAATGGACCTTCAGGAAGCATCGACCGCAAGCGATCGATCAATTCAGTCACTCCTGTACCTTCTTTTGAGGAAATCCCGAACACGGTCGCATCGCCGATAACACTCAGATAAGATTCCGTCATAATCGCGATCTGCTCTGAAGTTGCGACATCTATCTTGTTAACCGCAAGCACAACCGGCTTACCCGCTTCCTTTACGATCTCAGCAACTCGACTGTCTTCGTTCCCGAATTCGCGGGAAGCATCGCAAATACACAAAACAAGATCGTTCTTTTCGATATTGCTCCGAATGGAACCCGCCATCGCCAGCTGCATCTTATTTTTAGAACTATGGACGCCTGGAGTATCGGCGAATATTATCTGCGACTCTTCGTCACTCAATATACCAAGCCATTTCTTACGGGTCGTATTCGGTCTAATGGATACGGCTGTCAGGTGATACCTAAGGACCTTATTAATAAAGGTCGATTTCCCCACATTCGGTCTACCAAGAATAGTCACAAAACCGACTCTCCCCTCCTTGAACTCCGAAATATCCTTTATTAACGCGTCTTCGATGCCCACAGCTCTCTGCGTTCTTTTTCCAAATCTCAACCTAAATCGAGCCCCAAGGAACATTTGCCCTCAGCAGAAAGCTGCCCCTTACCATTACGCCATCTCCGATCGACATAAGATCCGGCCCAGATACATTTACTTTTAAAATTACAACCTTGTTTTTTAAAGGTCCGCTTATCGGATTGGAACAAATAGCGTTCGATTTCAGCCTTGTTTCGATTTCCCAATTGATCTGCCAGTCTCTAGGCAATCATGCCAATGAGCGCATTTACCCAACAAATCACTAAAGCAATGAGTATGAATGACCGATTAAAAGGACATGAATACTCCAGAAAAGCGTCGTCTACTCAGAAAATGGGGAAAGCAACGCTTGGCCCTACAATCGAAAATCGAGCAGGTCCTCGAAAAGCGATCGGAAGACGAGGTCGCAATCCGAAAATTCACTATCAACTGGCAAAATGCTGGTCTCAATATCTTTAGCACGAAAAACCTAGATGACGTGCAAAACCGTCGTCGTCGTCAAATCGCCGCTGCAACTCGAAAATGCCAGCCCGAAATCACCGAGCTCGCAAAGATCGTCGATCGCGAAATCAAGCAACTAGACTTCATCAATTCACAAGAGATTCCCGCCAAACTGCCTCAGTGCAGCGTAGACGCCAATCGAGCATTGGCTGGGATGCGCAACTAATTCCCTTTTCTCGATCTTTTAGATCCTTGCTCGCATCTCATTCGATGCTCTATTCTCTTCGGGATGCATTCATGCCACCCTTGGCCCCTCTACCTCCGAATAGCAGCCGCATTTCTCCTGCTCTGTTGCTTCAATCTCGCTCGCGGCCAGTCTAGCGATTTTGAAAGCCTAGATCAGCAAATCGAGGAGAACCCCAAATCGGCCTATGCATTTCAGCAACGCGGAGTAGCTCATTTTATGAATAGCTCCTTCGAAAAAGCCATCTCTGACTTCGATCGAGTAATCCAACTCGCCCCCGAACAAGAAGCTCATCACTGGCAACGGGGCATTGCCTACTATTATTCAGCCGATTTCAAAAAGGGCGTAGCGCAATTCGAACTTCACCAAACCGTAAATTCAAATGACGTGGAAAACGCGATCTGGCACTTCATTTGCAAAGTAAAGGCCGATGGACTCGAGGCCGCTCGCCAAGCGCTTATTCCCATAAAACACGATAGCCGAGTTCCTATGATGGAGGTCTGGAGTTTATTCGCAGGTGAAGAAACTCCCAAAGGCGTTCTCAAATCCGCGCAACGCAAAGGACCAAGTGGCTTTCCTTCCCGACAAAGTATGTGTTACGCACACCTTTATTTAGGTCTCTATTTCGAAGCGACCGGACAAATCTCTCTCGCCAAACAGCACATCGAATCTGCCGCCAACAAGTATTCGATGGACAATTATATGGGCGAAGTCGCTCGAATACACCATAAGTCCTTTGAGCGTCTCAAAACGCCTCAGCCATAAATTCAAATCTACCAATTCACAATACCCCACCATGCTTAATCCTCAAAACCAAACCATGACGCAAGGTGATGCCATTACGGTAATACCTCTTATCGAGAAAAGCGTTTTGTTCAGATATAGCCTTTCAGACTACGGCGTTTGAATTCTAAAGAATCGTGAGGCAATGTCTTCCACTAAAGTCGATTCGAATAACGCCTCTCCATTTGTATCCGTAATCGCCTGCCCTAGGATTTCCCATTCCAGCAAATCAATTGATTGCTCAACTGAGTATGCAGTGTTCGGCTGCCCATAAATGCGTATGCTTACTTGGTCTTCGCCCACCGATTCTAAACGCGCTCGAGCGCCATTAGATAGACCAAGGATCCACTCGGAAAGCAGCTCAATCCCTTCTTCATCAAGCTGACTGCTTCCAAGTGGAGGCATCTGCCCTTCGCCTCTAGTCGCAATTCGCTGCAACAACATTGATCGATCTAAATCTCCCGCAGCAACTACTCGGTTACCGGCATGGCCGAAATCATTTAGCAACGCCCCTCCGAGAATCCCAGCATCATTAAGAGAAGTCGAAATTCGAGCATCCCAGAGAGATTGAGCCGTTCCACCTGGCTGGTGACAGGATACGCAATTCGCTTGTAAATAGGATCGAACCCTATCTTCCAATGAGGACTCAGAATCGTTCACGTCAACCAATCCCAGCAATTCGCTCGGGTCCGGAGCCGCCTCATTTAAATACCCCACATCGCTAAGCGCGGTGATTTGATTCAGCTCTCCACTACTATAATGGTGACTCCGGTTTAGCTGAACCGTATTGAACCCCGCAGCAAAACCACCCTGCGGCGTGTGACACTGAATACACTCCGAACGAGCCGGATAGCGCCACAGCTGCTGACGCAGAAGATTGTCCTCGCTATCGAAAACATCAATCAACTCATCCTCTCCCGCTTCGGCAACCAGCGAAGCATCAGTTCCCTCTGCGTTCCATTTGTAGGTAAACCCATGCGCCCCATCTTCGTTCTTCACGATAAACCGTGTTTCCAAACGCCGTCTGGAACTCGGATCACCCTCAGTAATCTCGAGCTCAAAATGCTTAATCCATACCGTTCCAGTTGGAAACGTCCAATTCCCAGTCTCATCAAACGTAATCGACTCATTCAAATCCGGAACTGAAAACCATCGCGACTTATCCGCGTAGTCCGACCAGAATGGAGCATTTATCGAATACGGCACTACCCCCGACTCTACGCTCAGCTCTACTAGATCCTCAAACGCCCCCGTTTCGGAAAGCATCCCAGGCAACGGTTCACCCGAAATTGGCGTATCCGAATATATAAGACGATCGACTCTCCCGTTCAGCCTCACAATCAGAACATCGCCATTGCTCGGATCAATTCCAAACGAAACGGGTGAACTTACAGTCGCTATCTGCTGAAACGCTTCAGCTTCGCCCGTTTGAGGATTATACCGAAACATAAACAGTCGATTACTCACATAGTCCGCGAAAACATAGAACCCATTCAATTGGGCAAATCGATTTCCGTTGTACACAACTCCTCCCGTAATTGACTTTCCCTCAGCCCTACCACCGGGAATATTCGGCCCACTATTTTGCGGATACTCCAAGACCGGATCGATCAAGGAAACTCCATCGGGCACAACGTTGTTGCGAAATGCGTGTAGGCCTTCTCTCAACCGCCAGCCATAATCACCACCCTTGGTGATTATATCCACTTCTTCGTAGCTATTCTGCCCGACGTCCGCGCAATACAAAAGATTGGTCGCCGAATCGAAACTGAATCGCCAAGGATTACGCAACCCAACCGCCCAAAATTCCATTCGCGCTGAATTCGCATCAATCGGTTCCCCATTGAATTCCGTCGCGCCTATAAATGGATTGTCCGGAGGAATCGCATACAGCGCCTGATTCTGGGCATCCAGATGAATAGCCACATGATCATTCGGCTCCAAACTACCTAATCCACGGTCCACATCGATCCGCATAATAGCCGAATAGAAATCTCGGTCGATAAAGCGACTATTTTCAAATTGATCATTAGCTCCCCCTTCGTCCCCAAGGCTTACATACAAGTAATCATCCGGACCAAAATGAAGATCGCCGCCATTGTGATTCCATTGCTGATCCCACTGTGAAAGCAAAGGCAATTCCGACTCTGACAAAGCTTGAAACGGATTTTTAGGATCGATTTGAAAACGAGCTAGGCGATCATATCGGCCGAATTGACCATCGATCGTGGTTTCCGTAGTATAAAAAAGGTAGAAGTATCCATTGCTTTCCCAATTCGGGTGAAAAGCCATGCCCAAGAGCCCTTCTTCATTGTCCGAAGAATCAACGATATCGCTGATATCCAAAAATAAATGCTTAGTCGGCGATTCAATATCCTCGATCAAATAAACCCGTCCCGCTTGTTCGATTACGAACACTCGATCGGTTATTCCCGGCTGGATCGCCAAACCCACTGGTCGACTAAACGATAAATCGTCAAAAGCGTTCTCTGTTTGGAACCCGAAAACCTGGGGATCCAGCGGCACAGTAAGACTCGTATTCGCTTCCCTATTATCTAAGGCGAATAAACCGGTCCAACTCGCCGAAAAGGCCAACGTAATCGCCACGAGCGTATTGCTCGTTTTCCGCATACAGCTATCGACCAATTTCCTCTTCACATCAATCACACCAACAATCTATTCAGATTCAATCCTCGCTTTTCATCGGTCGGGATTCCTTCGATTTGATACGCATCACAAAGATTAGGGTAAATTACAGAACATTTCCGACAATTTCGCTCACGGTCCGTCTCCATTCGTTTTCAAACGCTCAAGATGCATTCTCTTGTCATTTTTACCATTTAACGCAACTTTTCACTTACTAACGGTGTAGATAGCTGCATAAGGAAGATGGAAAGCGACTCTAGACCGCTTTTCAGATTTCCAATTCATTCCACTCTTCAAATGAGAACGCGCTTAACACCCATCTTTCTATCCATTATTTGCCTGGTATTCGCTGGCTGTAGCTCCAAGTCAACTGACTCACGGTCGACCGACTCTAAAGATGAGGCTTCGAACAACGAAGCTGCCAAAAAGGACGAGGAAAAGCCCAAGACGGAGATCCCGGTCAAAGTTGCTCAAGCTGAACGCGGAGCGATATCCTCCTTTCTCGAATTCGATTCGATACTCGAGACCGAAAGCGCGATCGACATCCACTCGGAATCATCGGGACTCGTAACGGAAGTCCTTGCGGAGGTGGGCGACGTCATCGAATCAGGACAAATACTAGCCCGTCTCGAAAACGAAGATGAGCAAATCAACGTAAAGGAATCCCTCTCCCGATACACGCACCTGCAATCTAAGTTCAAGCGCGTCGAAGACCTCTTCAGCCGAAGCCTTATCAATCAGCAGGAATACGACACTGAAAAATTCGACCTCGAACAATCGGAGATTTCATACGAACGCGCCCGCATTCGCCTTGAAGATACCATTATCAGAGCTCCCGTCGAAGGCATCGTTTCAATCCGCCATACTCAAGTCGGCGAACGCGTGACGACCAGCAATAAACTCTTCACCTTGATGAACCCGAAAGAACTTTTCGCGCAGGTAAGCATTCCTGGTCAGCATTTACTCTCGATTCGTAAAGGCCTGCCCGCGGAAATTGTTTCCGAAATCATCGAAGGTATCTCTTACGCGGCGAGCGTCAAACTAGTCAGCCCAACCATCGACCCCGCCAGTGGAACGTGTAGCGTGAAAGTCATGGTCGACGACAATGGCTCGATGCCAATCTATCCGGGAATGTTCGTCAGCGTTCGCTTGGTTCTCGATACGAAAGCAGACGTCGTCCTAGTACCGAAAGGCGCGATCGTTCACGAAGGCGAACGCACATTTATCTACAAAGTCGAAGATTCGATCGCTCGTAAAATACCTTTCGAATTCGGTTATGAAAATTCCGACAATGTCGAGTCTATCGCAGGAGTTGAATACGGCGATTCGATTATCGTTCTCGGGCACAACGCTTTAAAGGATGGCGCAACAGTGAAAGTCGTTAACGACGCCTACTCGGCGACTAATGACGATACACCATCGCCCTCCGAACCGACCGAAGGTTAAACGCAGCGTTCCATCGCCCCACCTCCAAAACTGACTTTCTCCATTCATGAGCCGACCTACCGCTTTTGAAATCACTACTCGTCGCCCTGTAACGATCTTAATGATCGTCATAGCCGTATGCGTATTCGGTTTCGTTTCCTATCAGAAACTGCCACTCACGCTCATGCCGGACATAGCGTACCCGACCATTACAGTTCGTACCGAGTATCCGGGTACCGCTCCTCAGGAAGTCGAAACCCAAATTTCCCAGCCACTCGAACAGCAACTTGCGATCGTCTCGAAACTAGAGCGTATCAATTCGATTTCCCGCGCTGAACAATCCGACATCGTAATGGAATTCTCCTGGGGCTCGGATATGAGCGAGATCGCTCAGGAGATTCGTGAAAAGCTCGACCGCGTTCGTTTACCTGAAGAAGCAAAACGTCCCATCATCCTTCGCTACGACCCAACCCTCGACCCAATAATGAGAATTGGACTCACTAGTTCTCAACGCCCGCAAGACGAACTAAGAGTCCTCATTGAAGACGTCTTGCAACGTGACCTAGAAGGCGAGGAAGGTATCGCAGCCGTAACCGTCAAAGGTGGACTTGAGGAAGAATACCAAGTCAATATCGACGAACATAAACTGGTTTCGCTCAATCTGAATATTCAGCAAGTGAATACTAAATTGACGCAAAACAACGTCAATGTACCAGGCGGACAACTAGACGAAGGAGAAACGCGCTACCTCATCCGAACCTTAAACGAATTTCAATCGATCGACGATATCGCGCACATCGCGATTGCCCGTAAAGGTGGAGTTGACATCCGTCTTCGCGATTTCGCATCAGTGGAAAAAAGTCATCAAGAACGTGAGATCATAACCCGCGTAAATGGAGTCGAGAGCATCGAAGTCGAAATCTACAAAGAAGCCGACGCCAACATAGTCGAAGTCGCCCGAATGGTCAGGAACCGCCTATTTGGCCTCCCTGCTCAACAAGCCTACGTCAAAAAGCAATTGGCTAAAAAAGAGCAGCCGGAGGAAAAGACCGAAACAGACTCCGAGAAGAAAAAGACTCCCGGCAACGATTTTCAAAATCGGCGAGAGCAACTTAAGATGACCGACTTCATCCAATCCAAGCTCCCAGGCGACATTAGCTTGGAAGTGCTCACGGATCAGTCGCTCTTTATCAAAGCTTCGATCGACGAGGTTAAGAACAATGCAATTGTAGGCGGACTCATCGCTGTTGCAGTCATTTTTCTTTTTCTAAGAAAAGTCGGTCACACCGTCATCATCGGAATCACAATTCCCGTTTCCATTGTCGCCACCTTCGCCCCCATGTACATGGCCGGGCTTTCGCTCAACATCATCTCTCTTGGGGGATTAGCGCTGGGCATTGGAATGCTAGTCGATAATTCGATTGTCGTTCTCGAGAGTATTTTTCGTTGCCGAGAAGAAGGTGACGATCTGAAAACCTCGACCTTGCGAGGCGTCTCGGAAGTCGGGGGAGCTGTCTTTGCTTCCACGCTAACCACGATCGCGGTTTTCTTCCCAATCGTGTTCGTCGAAGGCGTAGCCGGACAAGTATTCGGCAACATGGCCCTGACCGTTGTATTTTCGCTAATGGCCTCTCTGCTCGTGGCTCTCTATTTCATTCCGATGCTTGCCTCGCGTAACTTCGGAACGGGTAAAAGCGATCCCTCTAGCAAATCATCGTATTTCAATGCCAAATTCATCAAGGAGCCGTGGCATAGTTTCAAAAATCGATGGAATGGTTTTCAAGGTCGATTCAAGCCAAATGGTAAAAGGCCCAAAACCTGGATACCAATAGTCATCCTTCCATTCGGAGCGCTTACAATCATCATACTATTGATTGAATTGGTCCTTCGAATCATCGGCAAATTCCTAGAGACGGTAATAGTCATATTCATCGCGATTGCTTTCATCGGCTCGTGGATAGGCATGCGTCTACTTGGATTGGCTAAGCCCATTCTTATACTTTCAGAACAATCGATGAAAGCTGCGACCCACGTCTACAGCTCGTTCCTCGACTACTCGCTTCAGGCCCGAGGATTCGTACTGGCAATAGCCTTCGCTCTTTTCGGTTTCTGCATCTACGCCATCTATCCACTTATAGGGAACGAACTGATCCCGGAAACCCGCCAAGGCGAATTCTACATCAATGCAAAAATGCCTGCCGGGACCGCAATCGAGCGAACCGCGCTCGCAATGCGCGAGGTAGAAAACGTAATTAAAGAAAATCCGAGCGTCGAACGCTTCGCTACTGTCGTAGGCAGCGAGAAAGGCGCTACCGCCGATGCCGACGAAGGTGAACACACTTCGAAAATCACCGTCGTCCTCAAAAACGGATCGACAGCAGAACAGGAAGAAGCAGTCGTTACTTCGATAAGAGAACTCGCGTCTCGATTGCCCGATATGAAACTGGAAATCGACTACCCGGTTCTTTTCAGCTCCAAAGCTCCCATCGAGGTTCAACTCTACGGTTACGACATCGATAGGATGAAGAGCCTAAGCAGCCAAGTAGCTACTGCGATGGGCGCAGTTCCTGGAATCGTCGATGTTCAATCCTACCTTCAACCCGGAAGTCCTGAAATCCAAATCAACTACGATCGCAAACGAATCGTACAACTCGGACTTCAACTTAGACCCATCGCCGAACTCGTCCGCAATAAAGTTCAAGGCATGGTACCGACAACTTTTCGCGAGCGAGATCGGCAGATCGACATTCGAGTTCGCCTTGAAGAAGATGACCGATACGGACTGGACGATCTCAAAAAACTCGTCATTAACCC
Source organism: Opitutaceae bacterium (assembly GCA_028822375.1). GTDB lineage: Bacteria > Verrucomicrobiota > Verrucomicrobiia > Opitutales > Opitutaceae > Pelagisphaera. The sequence continues at coordinate 12,732 of JAPKDW010000103.1, forward strand.
CAACAGTCCTTCCCCTATTCCACTTTCTGCTATTGCCAATTTCGTTGTCCGTGAAGGAGCCAATGAAGTTCGCCACATCGATCAACAGCGCGGTACGATCATTTCAGCCAATGTCGGCGACGTAGATTTATCCGAAGCGACCAACCGCATAGATGCAGCTCTACAACAAATCGAATTCCCTCTCGGCTATTCCTATGACATAGCAGGACAGCACGAAGAAATGGAACGCTCTACCACAAGCATGCTCTTCGCCCTAACCCTAGCTCTGTTTCTCGTCTACATAGTGATGGCCAGCCAGTTCGAATCGTTAGTCCACCCGTTCATCATTCTCTTTACCGTTCCATTAGCGCTCATCGGCGTATTGCTCACTCTCTACTTTGGAGGCTGGTCGCTAAACATCCTCGTATTCATCGGTCTAATCATGCTCGCCGGTATCGTGGTCAACAACGCAATCGTGTTGGTCGACTACATCAACAAACTGCGACGCGAAAAAGGTATCGAAAAAATGGATGCCATTAGAACAGCATGCCTTGTTCGCTTTCGCCCGATTCTGATGACGACGCTCACAACCGTTCTCGGGGTCACACCAATGGCTCTTGGAATAGGTGAAGGAGCCGAAATCCGCGTTCCCCTAGCCATAACTCTAATCTCGGGCCTAAGCTCGTCGACTCTCCTAACGCTGGTTGTCATTCCATGCGCCTACGCCATCATTGACCGAGAGACTGTAACAACGAAAACGAAAGAAACGCTTTCACTCGACACTGACAACCCACAAGCCGCCCCAACCATTTAGATGAGCGAACGATCAAACAGTCTGCTCCCTTCGCTTTCCATCAATAGGCCTACAACGGTCTCGATGATTCTTCTTTCGCTCCTCGTCGTGGGAAGCATTGCAATGTTTCTGATTCCCATTGCGCTTTTTCCAGACGGTATGGAAAACCCGCAACTTTATGTTAGCGTCAGCAACCCAAACTCAAACCCAACCGATTCCGAAGAACAAGTAACCAGGCCCATCGAAGACGCTCTTGGGACCGTACCGGGTATCAAGCGCGTTTATTCCCAAACTCGAGATTCCTTCGTAAGCGTAAACATTCAGTTTCACAAGGGAGTAGATCTCAGCGAA
>JAPKDW010000007.1 GCA_028822375.1 Opitutaceae bacterium
TTCATTTTCTGCCAGCCAGCGGAGGGTCCGAACTTCCCCCAGTTAGCGAGATGAGTTTCCAGATCGGGCCCACTGGTGAAGTAACGCAGATGAGGCAGGTTTGGCCCGGAAAGGGCTTGGCCGTATGCGACAGGGTTCATGCCAAGCTCCCTCATTAATTCGGTTTCACCTTCGTCGAACATAGCCATCTTAACGAGGGCTTTCGTTTCACTGTGACTCTCGTAATCGCGCATCTCGAAAACCCGCGTCGGTATCCGGTCACGTGAAAAGGCGGGTATTTCCATCTGGGGCATGCCGGCGAACGCAAGCAGCAACCAACTGTCAACCCGCTCGAAAGCCGGCGACTGTTTGGGAACCTGCAAGTAGGCGGCCCCCGCTTTCTGGACCTTTGAGTTGGCGTTGAGCGAAGCGCTTACGCGCACGAAGGAATCGAGAGAAGCATGTGTCATCAGCACCCAGACAGGAGAATTAGAGATCGGCTTGCGGGTACCGGCCTTCTTATCAACGTCGAGTTCAGTGAAGACGCCGGTATTCTTCAGGCCAAGACGGCGGACTGCTGGTAGAAAAGCATCTTCGAGGTAATCGTCGAGCAATGCGGGATCCGCGTTAGCCTTAAGACGGCTCCCCGCTTTCAAATGATAACAGCGAAGTTCGTAGTACTCTCGAGGAGCGTCTGAATGGCCAGCGGCAGACAGCTTCGAGGACAAGGCTGCTACTGCCGTAGCGGTGGTGGTGGTTTTTAAAAAATCGCGGCGTTTCAGGTCCATGGTATTCTTATTTTCAGGGTGGAAGTTAACGAAACAAAGCTGTCGGTTTTTCCTAGAGAGATCAACTACAACATCTCAGGGAGCTCGAAAGGAGTCAGCCCTTTGGCGTAAAGCTAAGCCCACGAGGTCAATCGTGCAGGTTCCACGCGAGTCCCCCTCGTACCCCCCGATTTCCGGGAGCAACCAAATGGGTCAGTGCTTGATTCTTGAAAAAATGACCCGCATGGCGACTCCCACTTCATCATCTTGTCCTGCAAAAAACAAATCAGAGAACGAGCAATTTCAGGATTGCTTCGCCATCTCCGCTACGCTCCGTCAGGCTTAATCCCCCAAAACTGCTTGGCATCGTTTTCCGCGACCATCTTGAGGTAGTGGCGACGGACGATCGCTTCGGAGTTGCTCCCCTGCCGGCCATCGTTCGACTAAGGAATACGGGATTCTCTACTAATGAGATATTCTAAGCTATGCCTAAGAAGAACCGCGCTCAAGCGTTTCGCGGATCATCGAGGTGCCTCCGCCAGCTATTCTCTGGCTGGAACCCCAGCATCCGCTTGGCCTTGGCGTTGGAATAGAACGTCTCTTGAATCCCATGGCCCTCAGCCAAAGGGACTCCGGCATAGAACGCGGCGCGAAGCTCGTCGCTTGTCCGGTTCACCGAATGGTCGTCGTTCGAGACGTTGAAGACCTCGAACCCCAGACCATTGGTCTTCAGGCACAAATCCACCATCTGCCCTAAATCGCGGGCGTCGATATAGGCGAAGATATTTCTCAAGCGAAGCCGCGGTTCGTCCAGGTAAGCCGGAAACTTCTCGCGGTACTCGTGCGGCTCGATCACATTGTTGATGCGCAGCCCATAGATGTCCGCGCCCGAACGCCGTTGAAACGAGCGCGCTGTAGCTTCGTTAACCACCTTCGACATTGCGTAGCTATCCATCGGCACGGTAGAGTGCTTCTCGTCGATGGGCAGGTAATCAGGCTTAACTTCGCCATCGGCAAAACAAATCCCGTAGGTCGTTTCGGACGAGGCGAAAACGATCTTCCGGACCCCCATCTTCAAGGCTGCGTCGATGACGTTGTAGGTACCCAGCGCGTTGACACGGTAGCATTCATTGTCCGAGGTGAGCAGCATCCGCGGCACGGCCGCGAAGTGGACCACTGCATCGAATTTCGGCACGCCGGTTCCCGGCAGCATCTCGTCGCTGCCAGCATAGGAAGCCATTACGTCGTACATCTGGCCGGCATCGGTAATATCGGCTATCCGGTTGTCGACGCCATCGACCTCCAGCGGTACCTTATCAACATTCAGCACGCGGTGTCCCTGCTCGATAAGGTACGACACAGCATGCCGCCCTGCCTTGCCGCTTCCGCCCGTAAACAGAACTCTCATCGCGATCCTCCCGATTTGACGCCAACGAAATCAATCAGGCAAGTCCGACCGATATAATGGCCAGACCCGACATCGAACAGATCGTAGTAACTCGCCCCGCTGGACAAGCGATATTCCAGAAAGGCGGCGTGCAGCGACTTCGAGTTGGACAAATTGTTCATGGGCTATTCAATTCTTTCAATTAGGTTTACGTCATAAATCAAAGATTGGACTCAGCCTACTCAAATTTGAAATCGCGTGTCCTCGCTGCACTCTGGGCTCCGCCCCAACCTTCGGTTGCCCTTCTCCGCTTCGCTTCGTCAAACCCCCTCCGGGGCTTCTCATCCCTTTTCTCATTCCGACACAAAAAAGCCTCCTACCTATCTAAGGGATTGGAGGCTGTTTTAGTGGCGGAGAGAGAGGGATTCGAACCCCCGGTGCCTTTCGGCACAACGGTTTTCAAGACCGCCGCATTCGACCACTCTGCCATCTCTCCGTAGTCAAATTAGGATCCGAAAGGCATATGCGCCTAATCAGGCGTGTCAATGTTCGGTTTCAGCAAATCCGACTCTTCTGCATGACCGCCACTGATTAGCGCCTCTTTCACGCAAAAAGCCCCTGGATTGCTCTAGAGGCTTTCGCTAACCAGACTAAACTAACCCCTATACTAAAAAGAAAAGATCGTCTCGAATGCGAGCGAGGTCGCTGAGCCCATCGTGTCGAAATCGGTTTCGCTGATCTCAACGAGCATTCCGATATTCTCGCCTAAGGTCCAACCGGGGCTAAGCGTGTACTTCATCGCCGAATCACCGCCGTCAATTGCATCATCGCTCACACGAGCAGTGATACCGAACGTATCGCTCAATGCCCAATTGCCCATCACGAGCCACTGCTCGCCTTCGACAGATCCGAAATCATAAGTGTTGTACTCAACGGCGTAGGTTGCATCGCCGACTTCGTAAGACGCCCAAAAGTTAATCAGATCCATATCCGGTCCCGTATCCATAGCATCCTTCGCGTATCCAAAATAAAGCGTCAACCCGTCAACAGGAGTGAAAACAGCCTTAGCTTCAATTCCGTATTCGCTGTCTTGAATCGAACCATCAGCGGTATACACAGAATCCAAAAGACCAAGGCCAAGCGTCACCATATCATCGCTGTAATCATACGTTATACCATTGTGGTAACCAGGGATCGTGCCGACGAGATCGTAAGCGTATGAGTACTGGTACAGACCAGTCGGCTCCGCAGTTTCCCAACCATGATAGCTGAGGAACTTACCGGCGCTAACGCTTGATCCTTCGCCTAGATCATATGTGATGAACGCTTGCTCCAGGTCGAAAGCACCCGTGGAGTTGTCGCCCAAGTAATTTAAATCGACCTGTCCGGTAACATCCTCGAAGGAGAGGATGAAATCAATTTCAGCCTGATCGAAATTGTAGGAAGACGAGCTTCCGCTATCGTCGTCCGTACTTGTGGCAGACATATCGAAAAATCCCGTTACGGTGAGGTTTTCGTTAATCTCAATTTGAGCCTGCATCGAACCAGCAACCAATAGTGCTGAAGCGAATAATCCAATTAGTAGTTTGTTCATTATAATATATTCAGTGAGTTTATTTTTCATGCGGATCAAGAAATCGAACCACAGACCCTCTTTAGCAAATCGCTTGCCAACTCTTCACAGTCATTTGAATACAACTCATTTTGATCAATCTTGATCCCATCGTCTCAAAATTGAGCTAAAACGAGCACCCTATTGATCACTTTCGTAGCCCCCTTAATCTTCTTGATCTCTAACCCAGCACAGAGATGCTAAGAACCCCTCTTCCCCATAAAGCATGCCTAGAATCATAGATCTCACCCTATCCTTCCGACCAGGAATGCGCGGATTCAAATCCAAAGTCGCCAAGACAAAAACGCGCGACGGTTGGAACGCCCGTACCTTGACTCTCTACTCCCACGCCGGCACCCACATGGATGCTCCCTTTCATTTCGTAGAGAACGGCGGTACCATAGATCAACTCGACCTCAACAAATGCGTCGGCCCATGCCACGTAATTGCCATCGAGGGTCTGGAACCCAAAGCGCTCATAAACATCGAACACCTCGGCTCAGTTGCCGACACAATCCGTCCCGGAGACCGCATTATACTCAAGACCGGATGGTCCCAATACGTCGACAACTCCCTCACCTACCGAGACGGACTGCCACGGATCTCCGAAGCTCTCGCCCGTTGGTTCGTCGAGAAGCAAGTTGTTTTCATCGGCGTCGAACCACCGTCCATCGCTGACGTAAACAATATTCATGAAGTCACTCTTATTCACGAAATCCTGCTTTCTGCCGAAATCGTGATCGCAGAGGGCCTCTGCAACTTGGATCAATTAAGCCAAGACATCGTCGAGCTCGTAGCCCTTCCGCTAAAACCGGAAGGTGGCGACGGTTGCCCCGCCCGAATAATCGCCATCGAGCGCTAGACCGCGCTCACTCCCCTTTTCGAAGCAACCATACCCCTGCTACGCCAACTGCAGCCACAGCCGGCAAACAGGCCCAAATAAGCACCGACCAGCCGAACTCGAAAAGAAACCACCCTGCTCCCAACGATGCAATCGCTTGCACGCCAAAGACCGCGAAATCATTAGAAGCCTGAGCCTTAAAGCGCTCCGAGTTACGATAAGTCTTTGGCAACAAGGCCGTTCCTCCTAGAAAGAGGAAATTCCAACCAACGCCTAGCAAGATTAAAGAACCCAAAAAATGCATCAGCTCCTGCCCCGCCAACCCAACCGCCATCATAGATCCATAGACAACCGACCCCGCAAGCAACACACGACCAATTCCCAAGTTCTTAATAAGCCACCCGCCAAACAAGCTCGGCAAGAACATCGAAGCAATGTGTATTTGAATTACGCGTTTTGTACTCGAAAGATCAATACCGCATATTTCATGCATGTTTAGCGGGGTGGCGGTCATAACGAAACTCATAACTCCAAAACTGACCCCACTGGCTAAGATCGCTATTACGAAAAGCGGATTCCGAGCGATCTCCAATACGGATCGAGCAGGGGCCTCGTCTTTCTCAATTGAAACAGTCGGTTCTTTGAACAGAGAGAACACCGCCATCGAAACTAAAATCAACCCCGCTAAAAGCAAAAACGATCCCGCATATCCATGCGGCGAATCAATCAAATCCTTACCCAACAGACCAATCTCCGGTCCTATAAAAGCCGATACGATTCCTCCAAGCATCATCACCGAAAATGCCATGGGAAAATCATCCGGATCTTTTAAACTCTCAAGCGCTGCAAAACGAAACTGCTGAGCAAACGCCAAATTAACTCCAAGCAGAAACGCGCTCGATAAAAACAATCCGAAACTCGCGTTCAAAGCCGCCTGTATCGCCAAGAACGATCCAAGCAAGGCAAACCCATACCCCACATAAGAGCCGCGCTTGCGCCCAACCCGCTTCATCAACATTGCCGCCGGAATCGTCGCTACCGCCGTACCCAAGATTAAGGCCGTAAAAGGCAACGTCGCCAATTTTGGTGACGGAGCCAAATGCTTTCCCAACAGTCCACCCACGAACACCATCAAGGGAGCGCTCGACATCGCCAAAAACTGGCAAACCGTAAGCACCCAAACATTTCGCGGAAGACGTCCAATCGACATATCTCCAATGTAATGCTCACCGGACCCTTTCTAAGCGAACAAATAATCCATTGCCAAATATACTCGATAATCCAACATTCCGCTAACCAATCCTTTAACCCAAAACCCTCCAAAACCATGAGGCTTTCTCGTCTACTCCTGATTCCATTCATTCTTTGCTCTCTCAAACTCTCTGCCCAAGATTCCGAGCAGTTCCCACTCGGAGCCGACTCGCTGCCACAAGCAGGCGTTCCTAAAGGCGAGCTCGTCGAATACACCTTCGAAGAAAGCTCTATTTTCCCCGGTACCTTTCGCGAGTACTGGGTGTATGTGCCTCAACAATACGACGGAACGAAACCCGCCTGCCTCTATGTTTGCCAGGATAGAGTCATGTACGAGGCGCCTACCGTATTCGACAACTTGATCCACAAAGGCGAAATGCCTGTGACCATCGGCGTCTTCATTCGCCATGGACGTGTCCAAGCGCTTGACCAGCCGAATTCTCTTGATCGCTACAACCGAGCTCATGAATACGACGGATTAGGCGATAACTACGCTCGTTTCCTCATCGACGAGCTTCTGCCCGAAGTAGAAAAGAAAACAACCTCGGACGGTCGAGCAATCCGAATCTCGAAAGATCCCAACGACCGAATGATCGCCGGCAATAGCAGCGGCGGCATCGCTGCGTTCACTGCAGCCTGGGAACGCCCCGATTCCTTCCGACGCGTATTCACTGGCGTTGGCACCTACGTCGATCAAATGGGGGGCGATCTATACCCGTCCCTCATTCGAAAAGTCGAACACAAGCCACTTCGCGTTTTTCTCCAAGACGGCAGCAACGACAACAATCTTCAAGGCGGCGATTGGTGGATGGCTAATCAAACGATGCTCAGCGCGTTTCAATTTTCCGGATACGACGTAAATTACGCCTTCAGCGACGGCGGCCACAATCAAAAACATGCCAGCCAGGTATTCCCCGACGCCATGCGTTGGCTCTGGCGCGATTGGCCCAAGCCACTAAAAGCGAATCCCAACGACAGCTCGCGTGCTCCTATCGCAAAACTCCTCGGACCCGAAAGCGAATGGCAGCTCGTTAGCGATGGGCATTCCTTTACCGAGGGGCCAGCAGTCAACGCTCAAGGCGAACTCTTTTTCACCGACTTGAGAACCGGCGAACTTTTCAAGTCCAATCCTGATAGATCCGCAAGCGTCTTCGACAAGGACTCCGGCTCCAACGGACTCCAATTTGGTCCCGACGGCAAACTCTACGCATGCGCCAACGCATACCAGCAAATCGTCGCCTACGAGACCAATGGCAGCAAGACGATCATCGCCGAAGGCCTCGGTTCCAACGACATCGCAATCTCCCACAACGGCAACATCTACGTCACCGACCCGAAAGCGAAGAAAGTGTGGCTCATTTCTCCTAACGGCGAAAAACGCGTGGTCGACGAAGGGATCGAATTTCCGAACGGAGTCCAATTCTCTCCTGATCAGAGTCTCCTCTACGTATCTGACACTCGGGGCCAGTTCGTATACAGCTACCAAATACAAGCCAACGGATCGCTCGCCCACAAGCAACGCTTCTACCATCTTCGCATCGAAGATGGGGCTATTCAAACCAGCGCTGACGGCATGACGGTCGATAACGAGGGAACGCTCTACGTAACTACCGAGATGGGTATCCAATTCTGCGATCAAGCAGGTCGCGTCAAGGGCATCATAAATCGCCCCCAAAACGCTTGGCTATCCAATGTAGTAATCGGAGGCCCCAACTTCGATCAACTCTACGCCACCTGCAAAGACAAGGTCTACGTTCGCTCAATCAATGCGAAGGCGTCTCTCTCCTACCAAGCTCCCATCACCCCAGCCAAGCCAAGACTGTAGTTTCTCAAAGAAGATCTAATCGACTAGCAAACAGACTATCTGAACAAACCGCCTCTTTTCAGCAAGCTGCCATGAACATGCGATTGTCGGTACCCTTTTCGCCAATACGGGCTTGATAAAGTTTACCACACCGAGGGCAGCTTCCGACATACGCTGTACCTTCGTCGTTCTGGTACAATCGACCGTAACAAGCGCAATTGACAAAGCGAACGCCCAGAAAGCGTTTTCCTTTGTTAGACACTTTTCGAGAAAGCTGCGAACGCATGCTTCGAACCTTTCCTTTTCCCTTTCAAGACGCAGTTGCCGCGTACTCAAACTGACTAGCTAGAACTTCCATTGAACCGACTAGCGACATCCAATGGAAATCGTCTCGTCCATAGGGTTCCCAGCTTTCGACTACAGAAGCATGACCATCTTTCTGCCACATAAGCATGTAGTAGTCCATACCCTGTTCGCCATCGCTATGGTCCTGGCATTCGAGCAAAAATGGAAGATCCAAGAAACTGAATACCGGATGGTCTTTCTCGATATTCGTTTGAAGTACGTTTACTTCCGGCGACCGATCCTCGGAACCAACCAATTCGCAATCTTCCAAAAACTCCCATACAGTTTCACAATATCGAGCGAGCGTTAGCACGTTCGAATCATCATTGAAAACCACTGAATACACCTGCTCCGGACCATTTGCCGGAACATGAATCAAACTAACGTAATCACCGCTAAAGCGGTGATTTCCCTTATGACAAGGGGTAAATGAAAGTAACATGGAAAGGTACTGATCAATATCGTTTGTCATTAAATGCCTCCTATTTTGGATTAACCGAGCAAACGAAGTACGATCTGCGGCAAGCCGTTGGCTTTATGCAGCATCGAAACACTCGCTTCCGTTAGTATCTGGTTTTTAGCCAAACGAGTCGATTCAACCGCAACATCCACGTCACGGATACGAGAATTCGCCGCCATCAAATTTTCCTGCTGCACCTGCAGCTGCGTTCCCACAATATTCAAGCGCGACTGCTCCGCACCAATGTTCGCTCGTTCCTGAGCTACCTGCGCCACTGCGGCGTCTAGTGCTTCTAAAACATTAGCGCTGTCTACGTTCACATCAGCTTGGGTTCCGTCCACCGAGTTATCCCAAATCAAATTGGATATGCCCGATCCGATTTCACGGAGGTTCACTTGGCCCACGGTCATCGACTGCGAACCCGAAGCTCCTATGACGACTATCATGTCAGCCCGCGCTCCAAAAAGCTCAATGCCATTAAACGACCCAATAGGCGTGGAGCTAGAAGCATCCCAATTCGGATCGCTATCAGTCCCATTATCCCCTACGCCAATTGTATCGCGCAATTGGTTTTTCATATGCTCGTATTCAGAACCATACAACGTGCGATCTTCAGGAGTTTTCGTTCCATCCGAAGCGAGTACCGCTAGTTCATTCATACGATTGAGCACCTCGCCCATCGACTCCAGAAATCCATCGAGCGTCTGCGAAAGCGAGACCGCATTCTGTATGTTCGTCTGCGCGGCTTCGATCCGTGAATTTTGAGCCTGAATTTTCTCCGAAATCGATAACCCTGCCGCGTCATCCGACGGTTTAACGATTTTGTTGCCCGTACTGAGTCGAGCCATCGAGCGGTTCATCGCCGCTTGGCTTCGCTGTAATGCAGAAGATGCTTCTATTGCATTTTGATTAGTATTTATAACCATATTATGACCTCATCCCTTAGGTTTTAGCGAACAGTCTCGAACCTTACTACGATTCTGCTCTATCTTTATCTTGCTTCCTGCTTGCCAAGCGTTTTGCCAGCCCAGAGAGCTGTGGCTTAGTGGCAGATTCTCCTGTCGCGACCACCGGAGCGGCAACCGCTTCACGATTAGTCGCGGAAACTTCTTCCACGAGTTCTTTACGTACAATCGGTATCGAACGCGGCGCGTCGATTCCCAGCTTTACGACATCGCCATCGATGCGCGTAATGCGAATTTCTATGTTGTCGGCAATGACTATTGCCTCGTTTACCTTCCTGGATAAAATGAGCATGGCTGTTTCCTTCCTGGGTTAGCCGTTAACAGAATCTGATAATATCGAATGCTTGGTTGAAAACCTCATATGGTTCGAAACGATCACTTGCTTTCCAAGCAACGAATTACGATTCAATATAATTGGGGCGACAAGATTGACGGTAGCAGACTCAATATCCCCACCATCACGGATAGTTACTATATTTAAAATGAGAGCGTCACCGGCATTTTCAATCCCCAGAGCCTTAGCGTCGTCGTCCGAAACCTCTATCTCGTAGTCGCATAAAATCTCTGACGGTTCGATCACGATAAATCCAAGTTCGTGATTTCGCTTCGAGCGGATCCACATAAAGGGAAGCTCCTCGCCGTTAACCAACAATTCAAACTCAAGATCGTCAGGAAAGCCTAGCATCCCTTTCGTCATACGAAACTCGATCGGTTTTACCCAAATTTCTTTATCCTCTAGCGATTCAGTTGCCAATTTCATGACTTATAAAAGTTCAATAGTTCTCTACGCTTTATATATAATTAAGCAGAGATGAGTTGAGTACCTTGCCAGCGCTTTGCAGCGATGCTTGATACGAATTCTGTATTTGCGTTAAACGAACGATCGTCTGGGAGAGATCCGCATCCGCTTCCGTTGAAATATTTTCCTCGAGATCCATGAATCGTTGCTGACTCAAATTTTGGTCGAATTCGATTCGCAACTGGACCGAACCTTGACGACTCAACGAGAAGATTAAATCGTCCTCAGAAGCTTCAAGGTCTTCTCGAATTGTTGAAGTCACCGCGTTTTGGTCACCGCTCTCCAATGCATCGCGAAGTTTCACCATTCGATTAATGAAATCGCCGAACTGCTCATTCGTGGTTCCATTGGTAAATGGCGACACCTTACCTGATTCGGATAAATGAAACTCAGGACCCTTGGCTGCACCCTGATAAGTGATCGCCGATCCGGCACCCAATCCATCAGGATCTTGAATTTTTCCATCAATATCCAGATTAACCGCGAACGGCTCGGTCCCACTAGCGGTACCGCCAAAAATATACTCGCCATTGAATTTGGCGTTTGCGCTCTGCAAAGCATGCTCGATCAACTCATCGACCTCTTCCGCATAAGCATGCAACCCTTCCTTACCCGTCAAATCATTGGCCAAGGTTGATATCTCACCTACTCGGTCCGATATTCTTAAAAAATTTTGTAGCTGGGAAATCGTCGTGTTGTTTATATTTTTAGCGCGATCACCGTTTCTCGAATACTGAGTAAGCTTACCCTTTTCCTCTTGCATATCGAGGATACGATTTCCTGCTGCCGAATCATCGGATATATCCGTAATTCTCTGCCCATTCGCCGCCTGCTCTTGCAATGAATTCATCTGCTTTGTAATACGCTGCAAATGACGCAAAAGCGTATCGGGATAGGGGAAGCGAGTACTAACGAAATCTTCTGATTGACGCCTAGTGGCTGCCAAAGGTCTCTAAATTGATTAATCAGTCCCATTCAAATTGTCTCCAAAAATTGGTTAAACCGGCATCCTCATCAGTTCCTGATAGGACTGAACCAGCTTATTGCGCACTTCCACCAGCATCGTGAACGCGAGTCCCGATTCCTGCATAGCAATCATCGATTGGTGAATATTGTCCGTTTCTCCAAGAAGGAGTTTATTCGTCTCCGCCGCAGCGACCTTACCCTTGTCATCGACCTCCTTCACAAGGTTGCCAATCATATTTCCGAAAGATTCGCCTGAATCGCTACTCGGCAGTCCTTGCAACTCTTGAGGCTGCAAAGCGTCCTTCCCTTTCAATTGGGAAAGCATAGATTGGCTAAACGCTTGTTGAGCCGCTATATTGGAATTCGCTTCAATCATGATCGCTCTATAATAGGATAAACTTCTCGATTAGTTATTTCCCGATTCGCAACGCTTGCTGCGCCATTTGTTTCGCGGTTCTCACTACTTGCAGATTAGCTTCATAGCTCCGCGAAGCCGCGATCATATCCACCATTTCGTGTGTCAAATTCACATTGGGCAGTCGAACATACCCTTTTTCATCAGCATCAGGATGAGTCGGATTGTAGACCAAAGCACCAACGGTCTTATCGCTTTCTATAGACTTCACCTGAACGCCTATAGTCATAATCTTCGACCCATCTTCTTTTACACCGACTTCCATGAGCTTCGATTCGAAGCTGACCATCTGGCGGGCATACGGCTTTCCATCGAGTCCGCGGGTAGTGTGGCGTTTGCGATATTCTGGCCGATGATGTCCAATCTCACCTTTTCCGCGGCTAAGGCGGAAGATGTGCTTTCAATTCCAGGTAGAATATTCATAATGATTCGTTCTTAATTAGAGTAGATCTACACTTGGCCGGTAATCGCCGTCTTGATTCGGTTAAGGGAATTCGACGCGTACTGAGCAAGAAATTCGAATTGCATCGAATTCTGATTCATCTTCAAAAGTTCCGAATCGAGCTGAACGTTGTTTCCGTCAGGCCTCACGCTCGGCGAGTTCAGGTCCACTCCAACCGGAGCTTCGAATTTGGAAATGCTCGCGCATGTCGTTGCCCGAGGCTAGTTTTTGCAATTCCTGAGCAAAGTCCGCTTTGATGTCGCTCCGCTTATACCCTGGAGTCTCGGCATTCGCCAAATTTCCTGCCAAGGCCTGATGGCGAGCATGAGACACATCTAGCAGCTTTTTCGCTAGGACGTAATTCTCGCGCTCTAAGATTTGATCAATCATGCCATGCGCTTAGCAAAGCGCGTGCACATATCCAATTAGGATATCATAAGTACCTTATAAGCAATGAATTAAAATCTTAAAATAATCCATCCCCGATACGCAAATCGCAGCGCTGGCAATTATTGCCTACCTTCGAGGCCCACCGTCATACACGAAGAAATCGCTGTTCAAACGAGGTGCTGCCACATTTCGAAATTTGAAACCTAAGCAGGTTCTTCACTCTTTCGCTCCATCGCGTAACGATCGAGAAAAAGCAGCGAGTCCGGATTTCCTTCAGCCATTTTTAACTTATCGATCATATCGGAAACCGACTTCTCCTCCTCGACCTGCTCGTCTACAAACCATTTTAAAAATGAAACTGTCGCGAAATCGGACTCATCCTGCGCCAGCTTGTACAAACGATAAATATTCTCCGTAACCGAGTGCTCTTGCTCAAGACTTGCCTCGAAAACTTCCCGCACAGAACCGTATTCCCAACGCGGAGCCTCGATTGCAGGTAGCCGAGCCACGCCCCCTCGATCGTTCAAATACTGGTAGAATTTCATCGCGTGCTGATGCTCTTCAGAGCTCTGCAAATGCATCCATTGAGCAAAACCATCGAACGCTTTACGCTCGAAGTAAGCCGCCATCGAAAGATAGGATTGCGAAGCTGAAAATTCTATCCCGATCTGTTCGTTGAGTGCAGTTTCCAATTCTTTGCTGATGTTCATATCCAGAACCTAGAGGCTCATTCTTAATGGTCGAGCGCGAAACTATCGCCATTCGCGGTTTCCACCGTCGTCTTGCCAATCGTCCTGCGTCCTTGCCAAACATACGGACATTGCTTCTCGAAAGGCGGAACGCTTGGCATCGATATCGACTGAAATTCCGGCCCAATTGCTTCCAAACGAATCGCTGAAGACCAGTCTCTCCCACGCTCATCACCAGCCTCCCAAGAGCTCGATTTCTCTAAAGCCAGACCCAAGAGAGAAGGACCAAGATCGAGCAAGCTCACTAGCAAGGGATCACGGCGAGCCCCGCCCAAACCGCTCGGCCAAGACATTAACAGCGGAACCCTTATCGCCTCTTCATAAGGCCAACCCTTTCGAAACACTCCATGCGATCCATGCATATCCCCATGAGCCGATGTAAAAACGAACAAAGTATTCTCCCATTCGCCATTCTGTTTCAAGCAATCAATCAAACGCCCAATAGATCGATCTGTAGCTTCGATATGCGCGTAATAGCCACCCAGTTCAGTCCGAGCTGTCGCACGGACAGAACCCTTCTCGGGTACATTCTCATCAAGTAAAATTGTCTCCGGAACTCGGGTCGGAACTCCCGCAGCATCTTCGGCATAGGGCGGGTGCGGAGCATCCAAACTCAAGAAAGCAAAGAATGGATTCTCCGGGCCGCGCGTATCCAAGAAATCGATGGCACGGTCTACGATCACATCCGATTGATACCCTTTCAATTGCTTAGGAGCGCCTAGGTTCGACCCATGATAAAAGCCGTCATTTAGCAAAAAACCCGACTCGAATCCTTCCCAAAACTCAAAGCCGACTCGACGATCAACCGGAACCTTGATCTTCGCATGGGCCTCTCCGACTACCGCGTCATTCGGATTTCGTTTGTAAAGCTGCCATTTCCCGAAAAACGCAGTGTCGTATCCTTGCTGGCCAAAACAGTGCGCTATCGTTCGAGAATCCTTGGAAAGCGAATCGTAGTAGTCTCGAATTCCATTACTCGGACAAGCCGTTCCGGTTAAAAACGCCGCCCGAGCGAAAACGCCAAATGGATGAGGCGTTACTGCCTGGAAAAAATCGATCGCCTCCTCTGCCAACGCATCCAAACAAGGCGTCACCGCATTGCCATCGCCCGCAAAACCCGTCGATTGAGCCCTCCATTGCGTGGTCATCACAACAACTACGTTCGGACTCTTTTCAACAGCGCTCATTCCAAACGAACCCCAGCGCTCGGAGGTTGATATCGCAAGCGTATTTGCTCAGCGTCCCAAAATGAAAATTCGTCCTGCCATACCAGAAGACGTCCCTAACATCATATCGATGACACGCGGGATTGCCGCCTACGAAAAGCTCAGCCACCAGCTCGAAATCGACGAGCCATCCCTACAAGAAAGCCTTTTCGGGAAGAACCACGTGCCGAGAGCGCTTGTCGCTCTTTCCGAAAACAAAATCGTTGGTTACGCAATCTACTTCTACAATTGCTCAACGTTCGTCGGTCGTCCAGGAATATACCTCGAAGACTTGTATGTAAATTCCAACTACCGTGTAAAAGAATTTTACGACACGCTTTTTAAGTGCGCAGCGCAAATAGCTTACGATGAAAACTGTGGCCGCATGGAATGGATCGCGCTCGAATGGAATGAACCTGCATTGAACTTCTACCGATCACGCGGAGCCAAGCTACTGGATGATTGGAGACTTCTCCGTTTCAACCGAGAAGATCTGCGGAATCTTGCGACTATCGAAAAAGCTTAACTCATTCTGAAATCGTATCCACAAATGAGATATAGAACGGGAATCACCTGGATCACCTGCCTTTCTCTTGACGCCCCTCTCGTCGCGATAGTTTGGCAAAATGCCGTATCAACGAGTTTTTCACTCCAGATCAACTGGCATCATCGCGTACTCGTTTTCCTCTCAGTATGGCTTGGCTACTCCGCAGATCGATGGTTTGATGCTTGGCGACACAAAGAAAACATTTCCCAAAGACATCTATTTTTCTCACACTACCGTTGGCCGCTTCTCGCTATTTGGACAACCACATTAGTCAGTTCGTTTACCTTAGCGATCAATTCTCTCAATACCACAGAATTGATATTTGGAATGGCACTAACAATCTCCTCTATAGCGATCACCCTAGTCGTTCAATTCATCACTCTTCAACATCTCCGAACTCTCGTAAAATCGCTTTTAACCGCTTCTCTCGTAACTGCTAGCGTTTTGCTTTTCGCCATTCCCGAAAGCGCGGATAATCGATTGTCATCCGCATCCTTGTTACTCGCAATTTTCACTCTCAATTGCTCTTTTATCCATAATTGGGATCGAGAAATCGACCAGATCCAAGAGCAACTCCCCATCGACTCTACGCAAAGCAAAAGCCTCATGCTCGCCTTTTCTTTGGCGGTCGTCGTTTTGACTATACAATATTCAAATCCACTTTTCGCCTATACTCTCTCATCCACTCTCTTATTAACAACGATCCATCTTCTTCGCAATAGACTGCATCCAGAAACAAGACGAGCACTTGCCGACCTGAGCCTTCTAACGCCCCTGGCAATCCTCCTTTAAGATGAAGCGCTCCTTCGACAATATAGCCAATAGCTATGCTCGATTAGAATCTCTAATGTTTGGCAACAGCCTCCAACACGCCCGTGAATATGCGCTTTCCGCGTTCGATGTTACCGGCGCTCAAAAAGCGCTGCTTTTGGGCGATGGCGACGGCCGGTTTGCATGCCGTGCATTGCAAGACAATCCTCTTCTCCAAATCGACTCGATAGACATCAGTCCCTCAATGCTTCATTGCGCGAAAACTCGGATCCAAACCTCAAACCCAAAACTCCTAGCGCGCTACAACCCAATCAATGCAAACGCCCTTGATCACGAGTACCCGCTATCCCATTACGATATAGTCGTCACTCAATTTTTTATGGATTGTTTCAAATCGAATCAAGCAAACCAGTTAATCGCCCAGCTCGAAACGACAATCAAGCCAAACGGAAGATTCGCCTACGCCGATTTCTCCATCCCCCAAAGACGTGCATGGAATTTCACAAGCCGCTTTCTTGTCGCGATACTCTATCATTGTTTCAGGCTAACAACCGACATTAGAGCGCGTCGCCTTCCTACGCTAACATGGCCCGAATCGCTCGAATCAGAAACAAAAACCGAATTCCTTAAGGGACTTCTAACCTGCGAAAACCGAATCAAACGATGATCTTCAAACTCTTAATGTAAGATCAACGCAACTCATTCGGGAGTTGTTCATATCTATATCTTAGAGACTCCAGGACCTTTTTAAATTCGTCCCTATCGAACTGCTTTCCCATCGGAAGGGATTCCTCGCTCAACAGGTTATTAATCAATGCGCAATATCGACTATCGACCATCAGTCCAAGCAGCTCTCCAGTCTTCGAGAAGACTAAGTCACCTTTGGTAGGAGAAAAGTCGCCGAAAATACGACTGAATACCTTGGACTGCATCCGAACGTAACCGGGAGTATTCGCGGTCAGTTTAAATTCAACTTCGCCATAATAATCCCCCTTTTCATCGATCAAAATCGCTTCGGAAAACTTGAATGGCTTCAGTGCCGTATAGAATAATTCACCTCCAAGAGATTCTGCTTCTTCTTTTGAGACCCGCGTCGCAGCGATCCTCGGGTCTAACGCCAAAAACTCCAGAACCGGTGGGACCAAACGAGCATCTCCTCGAACGAGTTCAGAGCTTACTCGGCGGTAACCCAAGGAACTCTTCCCGAGGCCCAATGGTGTCGAACTCAGATGAGAAAGCGCATAAATAGACTCTCCATCCGAAACAAGAATGGTCATCGCCTGCTCGTCATCCTTCAACTTTTGACCGCGATAGTAACGATCAGAAGTAAACGTGGTCACGATTCGGCTCTGATTGAATTTTGAGAACAAAGTATTAGCATTAACCGGTAAGCTCGATCGAAACTCCTCCGTAAGATCCTGCGAACGCTCAGCTAATTCAGTTATCCCTTCAGCCATCTGAGTGGTTTGCGCTTGCAGCTCTTTGCGCTCAGCTCGCTCGGCAACAACTTCGCCTTTAAGCGTATCGACATTCTCCTGAAGCATTCTTTTCTGCTCATCAGAAACACGTACTTGTATATTTAATTCTTGAATACGCGATTCCGCTTCTTTCTTCGCCACTTGCTCCTGCTTTAAAGCTTCCTCTTTCCGTTTAATCTGTTCCAACTTATCGTCTAATTCTTCTTGTAGCAAACGGGCCTGAGCCTCGGTTTGCTTCGCTTTCGATTCCAGCGATTGGTATCTCAACTCCAAATCGACAATCGATTCCTTGGCTTGTTTCGCGCTCTCCTGAAGAGTCTCCTTCTCTACTGCCAGTTCATCCTCACGAGCGCTAGCCAACTCCAAGTCGCCACGCAGGTCCTGGATTGACGCGTCTCTTTCATCAATACGCTTCTCAGCATCGTCCAACTCCTTCTGCGAACGCTGCGTTTCGTCCTGCAATTGCTCTTGAGCCACCTGCTCCTCTTCCAAGGAAGCTTTCAATGTATCCAACAAATCCTGCTCCATCATCGCCATAGAGGAAACGCTCTGTTCTCCCGAGTCGGCGGGCAGTGTGTCCTCCGACTTCGTTTCCTCCTCCCAATCGACAAGCGACAAAAGGGTGAGAAGCAGAAAATCGCAGATGATTAATAACAACGTCTTATTCATCGTCGTTAGGCAGACTTCACCTTCGTACTCGTACTCAAGGTAGCGAGCTCTTCCTGGCTCGCGAGAATCAACTTGTTTTTAAACGGCCTCACCAACTGAATTTTTACGATCGCCACTCCTAAAATCCCGAAAAGGTTAGAGCTGTAGGCAGCGATCAAATTCGCTTCAATTAGTCCCAATACTTGAAGAACCAAAGAAATACAGGTCCCAGCGATTCCAACGTAAAGCCCAGAGTCGAAAAGGTTTTCCTCGTTCTCCATCAGCTTTAATTTGATAAGATTATCGTAATCGCTTCGATCGACTTGACGCACTTTTAAGAGACAGATCATAAAGACCAGTATCTGGAGCGTAAAAAAGAAGGAAACGGATAGCAGTGTTGCGGGTTCCATAGATGCAGTAGGTTCGGTTTCTACGATAACGGTTTCGCCATCTACTTGAGCAAGTACCGGCATTACAAATTTAAATGAGTATCCTTGAATCTCGTCGCTGCCAGCCAGGTGAGGTTCACTCAGAATGACAAGGACGATAACGGAGGCGAGCGAAACGAACAGCCTCTGAGCGCTCGCGAGTAATTTCGGGTTTGATTCACGATATGAACGATTAAATCCACCCAAGCCCCAAAAGACTAAAAACGCTCCTAGAAAATAGGCCAAGTATTT
Organism: Opitutaceae bacterium; assembly: GCA_028822375.1. Lineage (GTDB taxonomy): Bacteria > Verrucomicrobiota > Verrucomicrobiia > Opitutales > Opitutaceae > Pelagisphaera. The sequence goes on from JAPKDW010000007.1 coordinate 18,502, forward strand.
TACTGCGAGAGACGACTTTGGATTCTGAAGACTATAGCTAACGAGATATGCCTCGAACGAAGAGACCTCTACCGAACCCGCATCTGCTTCCAAAGGAAGTTGCTCCCTCACAAGCATCTTTATCGCGTCCACGCCATACCCCGCCGCAACGCGCAAGGCATCTATCCCATCGTCGCCGAATAGTCCGAGAAACTGCATCACGCGGGCTGGATCATCCACCACCATCGCAGACGCGTAAACCAATGGAGCCACATCCGCTCTCCGATGAAACGCATAACGCAGTTTCTTCACCGTATCCAAATCTTCGATCCTCCCGAAAAGCGCTTCAAGCTGCCCCCAATTCAACGAGCGAGACAACGAAAGCGCATCGAGATAGAAATTTTCCAAGACCGCCACATCGCCTGACGCCAACGCATCCGCAATGCGACTCCTTAATTCTCGCTTTAGCGTCGGCCGCAGCCGATCCCCCTGAACGAGAAGCCCGAGAGTTAGTAACGTTCCTTCCAACGGCCGGCCAGAAACGCTTTGAACAGGAAACAGTCGCTTGTAAGTTGATAGCCTACCGGTTTCCATCAAGTCGCGAACCATCGGGTCACGCGAATTCTCAAGTAGCCCTCGAATAGCATCGCGGCAAGGCTTCGAAAGAGCGACTCCAAGAATTCCCGGCTGATCCGAATAGTCGGCGAGTGGCACCTCATCAAGAGCCGCTTCAAGAAACGGATCCCATGCTCCCCAGCGGCTCAGCACCGGATTCAGATCTTCCCACTTTGTCAATTGATCCTCGAGAGCCTCTACGCCATCTAAGCCCGCGATCTGATTTGCCTCTAGGTACTGACGAGCCAATCCCGCCTCTTCCTCCTCCACTGCCATTTCCGCCAAGTCCACCATTGATGCCGAACGAACGCCCGCTTCATGGAGGATTGCTCTTGGTATCGATTTAAAACGCGACGGAATAAGCCAACCAAAACCCACCAGAACAACCCCCAGGACCAACAGGACCAAGGGGCCAACGATTCGGCTAAGATTGTTATTCTTGAGAGACGTCATGTATTAGATACCAATTCTTCCATCGAAAGAATTTGCCCTAACCTGAGCGGGAGTTTTGCTTAGGTCAAAATCGAAGACCTATGACTTTGGAAATTGTTCATTATGGAGAAGACGTCCTCCATCAAAAAGGCGAAAAAATAACACGCTTCAACGGCGAGCTGAAAAGCATGTTCGAAAATATGGTCGATACCTGCATCGAAGCTGAAGGCATTGGGCTCGCCTCTCAGCAAATCGGCAAGGCATTAATGTTTTGCGTAGTAGACCTGCGAGATATCGAAGCCGATTTCGAATACAAACTGGACGGAACATCGCCACCGCTGGATCTCTTCAATCCAATAGGAATGTGTAATCCAACCGTCACGTTCATCGAATCGGAAAAAACGACCTACGAAGAAGGCTGCCTGTCTTTTCCCGATATTCGAGGCGATGTGGATCGCCCCGACTGGATCCGCTGCGAATATCAAGATATCGAAGGCAATCCTCACGTAATAGAATGTAACGGCTTACTAAGTCGCTGCATTCAGCACGAAGTCGATCACCTAAACGGAATCCTCTTCACCGAGCGAATGAAGAAAAAGACCTTCAAACGCATCCAATCAGCCGTAAACGAGCTGAAAACGAAAACCTTGATTCGCCTGTCGAAATAGACCCCGATTCGCTCAATCTTAATTTGCGCCTACCGACGCAAGACGAATCCATTCAAAGATATAGCACTACAAATGGCCGATATGTCTGCCTGATTTCCCACGAAATTCTACGAATTTAGAAAAGCGGAAGGTCAATCCCAGAAAAGAAGATGGCGGACTGTCTACCCCTAAACAGTCCGCCTTGGTTTTCTTCTTTACCCCAAAATCCCGCTAAGCGGGAAATCGTTGTTCATAATAAGTACGGTCTATCTGTTTCGAAATCAAGCAAAAGTTTAGATTTTTTCATATATATATATTTTACAAGTAGATTCACTAATAGGGTAAAGTGAATGCTTATCGTTTTCGGCAACGAAACCTGCCCTTTGCGCCCCCGATGCCAGATTCGAAGAATCCCTCATTTCAAAAGCAACCTTTTGGTATTCAGAAACAAACCTTCGCTCTTCGAGTTTCAAATCAACCCTCGAAACCATACTCTGCTAAGAACCCAGACACGCCTTCTTCGAACGAGAATGGCGATCCGGAGCTTGAAAGATATTCTCCGGAACAAGCTAAAAAGCCCAATTGTACTTCGAGTTTAGACGATCGATTTTCTCGAATCAGAAATTGAAGGAGCGTTTCCAAAGCTCGAACCCAGTCACTCGTCGAATAATTTGAATTATTCGCGCGAGTTTCGATTTTTCGCAGTACAGTGTCTCCGGCAATCTCTCCTTCAAGAGCTACTGATTCGCATAACTTGACGAAGCTCGCTGGGCGTTCCAAATTCTCCCCTATACCCACAACGGTCTCGGCCGACCATCCAGCGCTCTCAGCAACCAAAATGGCCCGCTCCCAAGCGATCTGCATCGAGCGAATACCACCTGAGCGTTCTAAAATCCATTCCTGCAAATCAGTCGCCATTTATAGCAACAGGCAATTAACCAGCCTTTCTCGCCAGTCAACAGTCGAAATACATTCCACTAAGCTACATGCTGCGAATCAACCTGATCGATATCTCAGCCCCGTCGCCTTCCATACGATATCCATCCGTCTTCAATGCGAGTCGAGTAACCGTACTAGGTCTGAAAAACTCAGGAGCGTCGCCTCCCGGTTGATCTTCGAACGCGACCGTCGTTAAATTTAACAAAGCCTGAGTATCTCCTCCTTTCCCCTCTATGATATCCAGGATTCCTGTAAAATGCTTCGAGTGCGTCTGGTCAGAGTCGAGTTTGAGTATTCCCTTTATCAGGCCTCCTTCGTTTCGAGTTTCCGTTATAATCATGGAGATTTCTCGAGCATCCGCTCCATCCACGCCAGCGATCGCCATACCTTTGAAATACGAGCCTTTAGACAAAGATGTGGCCAAACGGTTTCGCCGCTCCATCCGTTGACGTTTCCGTTCGTTTTCTACCGCTACATACTGATTATCAAGGTGTTTTACCTCCTCAAGATAACTTTTTCCTGCTAGTTTGTAGGTTCTAATTAGGTATTCAAATTCTTTGGTGCCCACTTCCAAGGAAGCCTCATCATCCAGGTCTACAACTTTACCTTGGCCCCAAATCAAATTCGAGTTTCCTCCCTCCACATGCAAATTCGAGAAAGTCCATCCCTTCTCCACAGTTTCTCTCGAAAGTCTAAAGTTCGCCGTCAACGGGAAGCTCTCACCCTTATGAGCCGACAATTGGTACAGTTTCTTCCATGGCTGCTCAGGCGGCATCAACGCCATCTCTGGATACTCCTCGGATACGAATAACGCCGCAGCCTCAATATCGCTTCGCTCGAATTCAATCTGCGGATATACGAGCGCATTTTCGACGGGCAAATAAAGATCGCTCGTCAAATGCGCCTCCATTTTCACTTCGATCAAGACTTCCGTGTCCGAGGCCTGACGAATTTCAGTACTAAAACCTTTCGCATGATAGTGACGCGCCTCTTCCAATTCATCGAAAACTTGCTTAGCGATCGTCGCAACATGCCAACTTAGGGTCGCCCCTTCGAGACCTCCACCATGGAGATATCCGTACAACTCTTCTTTTACGAAGGCTAGAGTGAGCCCAAGTCCAACAAACAATAGTCCTGCTGCCAAAGCCGTCGATTGCAGTACTCTTCCAACGATTCCTCTAGATGGACCCGATTTTAAATGACTCTCATTCCCTGCCACCAACTCCGCGTTAGCCGCCAAACCTTCTTCTCCTTCCGCTTCAGCAAAGCCAATATTGAATCCATCCAGAGACGAGCTTTCTGCGAGAAGATTATCGTCATCCATCAAAAATGAAACATCGTCGAACGACTCCGGTTCCGACTGTTCTTCAGATTCCTCTTCTATCGTGGCCGGAGGCGGCTTTTCAGCGACAAGTTCCTTAGCTACTTCTGGCTCTTTAGACTCGACGACCTCTTCCTCTACGTAAATTTCGGCATCATCTAGGCAAACAGGAGCTGGCGGTGGCGGTGGCGAATCCCCAGCTCGATCTGCAATATTAGAACCGACTACCCGTCTCGGCTGGTCAGGGGGTTCACCTGGGCTATCGCTGGCTGCCGTCATAAAAGTTTGAGGATCAGGCATCGCCATCAGCTCATTCTCTTCCACGTCGACAGGAACTTCATCTAAAACCTCCTCCTCCGCTTTTTCAACCGGAAGCTGAAAATCTCCGCCGCTCAAAATGCTACCCGCCTGAGCCAGAAGCTCTTCTGAAGTCGGCAATGAAGAAGCGCCCTCCCCCGAAGCGTCAACACTATCAACTTCCTCTTCTTCCGCAAATGCATTAGCAACTTCATTGCGAATATCAACTGCTGCCGAGTCATCGATCTCCAAATCTATTTCGGCGGTCGATTCCACCAAATCAGGAGACGACTCTTCGATTTCAGTATTATCCTCAATCTCAAGTCCCAAAAGATCGGAACCAATATCGATCCCTCCAAGTAACCCCTCTACGTCACCGCCAAAAGACTCTACCGAAGGTTCATCAAAGTTCGCCGGCTGCGGTTCATCGATTTTGGCAGGCTCAGGCGCTTCCCCGCCGTTATCGGCAGGAACTACTGAATCGAGATTTGAAGAATCAGGTTCTTCAAACTCGGAACGTTGAGAATCGGACTGAGCCATATAAGGTTTTGCCAATCCCGCCAAATCGCGATTGAACGGGAAATCTAATAAGCTTATCGGTTTAATTCCAACAGGTCTTTAGGATCGGACTGCAATTGAGATTTCTTCTCCAACTGCAAAACAAGCTTCGCATTAGCCATTCCAGCAATTTCCGACAACAAATCCACTATGAATACCGAATCATTCCAAGAGCTTGAAACGAAAATCGCATTTCTCGAACGGCACATCGAGGAGCAAGACCGCGTGATAATGAAGCTCCACCAAAAGGTCGAAACCATCGTACAAGAAATTGGCCAACTGAAGACCACTCTTCAGCAGTCCTCATCCTCATCCTCCGAGATTCCAGACGAAAGACCCCCTCATTACTAAATCGAAGCCCCAGAAGACCCATTTTCCTATAGACCCAATCCACAAGAGGCATTACCCAGTACCGATACTAAATACAGCTCTCCCTAAGGGGGGCCGCTTCACCTCTGCCGAATGACCATCAATAAAGATCGAATAGACTCCCTGGGAAAGGACCTAGCAACCGCTCGATCCCAACGAACCGAAGAACGCGAACGGACCAATCGAATGAGCAATTCCCTATCGTGGCGACTAACCCTCCCTTTCCGCGCTCTGCGTCGAGTGATCATAGACCCCTTCACTTGCCCCAAGCGAAACAATCAATCAATAACTGCCTCGACGCCTATCGTAGACGAGTCTCTCCAACCGTTAGCTCCCACGGAACCCGTTGCCGAACCAAAAGGACCTCCCCAAGCCTACCGCGACTATACAGACTTCTGCAAACGTATGGAGCCCTTGGTTGCGAACTACTCGAACAATTTTGCCCAACGCCTGGATCGACTCGAACTCCAACCCCTCATTTCCATCGTTCTACCGGTTTACAACCCCGATCCCAAATGGCTTCGAGAGGCGATCGATTCAGTGCTCCAGCAAATCTATCCCTATTGGCAATTGTGCATTGCCGATGACGCTTCGACCAAACCCGGCGTTAGAGAAACTCTCCTTGAATACTCCGAATCCCACAAAAACATCAAAATCGCTTTTCGCGAACAAAACGGCCATATCAGCCAGGCCAGCAACACAGCGCTAGAGCTAGCCACAGGTGAATTCGTAGCCCTGCTCGATCACGACGATATTCTCCCTGCTCACGCCCTGGCCCGTGTCGTCGACTGCATAAACGAACACCCAGACGCTTGTGTAATCTACTCTGACGAAGACAAAATCGACGAAGCTGGCCAACGCTCCCAACCTCACTTCAAATCCGACTGGAACCCAGACCTCCTAATCGGTCAAAACTTCATAAGTCACCTTGGCGTGTACCGAAAATCAAAAGTAGAACGAGTCGGAGGATTTCGCGAAGGCGTAGAAGGCGCCCAAGACTGGGACCTAGTTCTGCGCGTTTCCGAACAATGCAATCCTGAGCAAATTCGCCATATCCCAGAAATCCTTTATCATTGGCGATCGATTGCCGGATCTACCGCAATGGATATCGGTGAAAAAAACTATGCCCATAAGGCAGCCGGCAAGGCGCTCGAAGAGCATCTCGCCCGTATCGGAAAAACCGCAACCCTGGAACCCGTCGATCGCTACTATTGGCGTCCCCGATACTCGATGCCCAAGCCAGCGCCATCGATCGCCATCATCATACCAACCAAAGACCACATAAATCTGCTCAAAACCTGCATCGATTCGATTCAATCGAAAACGAGCTATCCGCATTTTCAAATTATCGTCGCCGACAACGGGTCCGAAGAACCAGCATCAATCGAGTACTTTGAAGCGATCCAGAAACTCGGAATCGAAATAATCAAAACTCCTGGCGATTTCAATTTTTCGAAAATCAACAACACGATTATCCGCGATCGCTCTGAATCGCTTATTTGTCTCCTAAATAACGATACGACTGTAATAAACCAAAACTGGCTCGATGAGATGGCGATGCACGCTTGCCGAGAAGAAATCGGGATCGTCGGAGCCAAGCTCCTTTTCCCCCACGACCACGTGCAACACGCAGGCATCGTGCTAGGCATTGGAGGAATCGGAAGCGAGGCATTTAAATACATCCACAAAACCGATGACGGATACATTCACCGAGCCTTCCTGATCGGCAATTACTCTGCAGTAACTGGAGCATGCATGCTTTTTCGAAAGTCAGTCTGGGAGGAGCTAGACGGGCTCAATCAAAACGATACGCCAAACGCATACAGCGACGTCGATTTCTGTTTAAGGTGCCAAGAAAAAGGATACCGAATTCTATTCACCCCATTCGCCCAACTATACCACCACGAATCCGCCTCCCGCGGGCCAGAGAATAGTGAAGCCTTCCAAACGGCGATGGACTATATGCGCCATCGCTGGGCAAACCGCATCCAGCGCGACCCTTACTACAATCCTAATCTTACCTTGGAACGAGAGGACTTCACCCTCGCTTTTCCTCCCCGAAATTATTCGACGAAATGAAGGTCTCGTTCATAATCCCGGTTTACAACCAAATCGCGCTAACGTTGCGATGCATAGAGACGCTTCAAGAAACGGTGCAATCCTACGGCTACGAAATAATCATCATAGACGATTGTAGCGATTCTGAGACAAGCGATAAATTGGAAACGCTGCAGAACGATCGTATCAAACTCATCGTCAATCCATCGAATCTTGGGTACGCAAAGTCCAACAATATAGGAGCGCAGAATGCTCAAGGGGAGCTTCTAGTACTTGCCAACAATGATTTGGAATTCCCCAAAGGCTGGCTCGAGCCCGTCTTGAAAGGCCTGGATAAGGAAGGCATTGGCATAGTCGGCAATATCCAGACTGACGCCACAACAGGCAAGGTCGACCACGCTGGATTTCTCTTCGATGGGAAAGGTACGCTTCGCCACAAGCGAGAGCTCAATTCACGCCGATTCCTAAACAAGCAATTCACCAATTTTCACGCAGTAACCGGGGCCTGCCTAGCCATGCGCCGTGATCTATTTGTTAAAGTCGGTGGCCTAGATGAAGTATTTGAAAACGGATGCGAAGACATCGATCTTTGTTTCAAAGTTAGAGACTCAGGGCTAACTGTAGTAGTCGCCAACCAAAGCGTTATAAAGCACCACGTCAGTTCAACCCGAGGTCCCAACAATATTCGCGATGAGCGCAACATGCGGCGATTTCAACAAAAATGGCGATCCCGCATTGCAGAAATAATGATCGCGGATTGGCCCAAGACCTACCTAAAGGAAATCCGAAACGACAAAGGCGTTTTCGATTGGAATCGATTCAAAGAAGCGCTCAAGCATTGGCTTCCCAACTCAACCCTTTCGAAAACCAGCGCCCTTATTGTCGAAGCAAAATTGAAACGCAACGAACGCCATTGGCTCTCTATCTTAGATGGGAAATCAGATGAAATGATCAAAGCAACTTATCAATCAGACGCGAAGCAATGGCTTCACAAACATTTCGCCTACGAAGGCTTCGAAGGAAGTCAGTCCCTCGAAAAAGGACGTTGGATAAAAGACAAAGCGACGCTAAAGATGAAGTCGGGGCTCTTCGTATCAAGCGTACAAATATCCGGTACGATTCTTCCTCCTGGCGACAATATAGAATCGCAAGGGCAACTTGGATTACGCGTCACTACAAATGCAGCCGAGTCCAAGACCTACTATCCGCTCGATGAAGGTGGTTTTGAAATCAATATCGAAGACCTCCCCGATATCCCCGAAATGGATACGGTGTTAGAATTCGAACTCGCCGACGTCTGGCGAACCAATGCATATGCCTATCTAGGACGCGTTACACGGGGGTGGTTCTTTCTCCCACGCAAACTTCGTCAATTCTGGAAGACCCATAAAGAGCAGCGGAAAAACCAACGACTACTCATCAAGCGTATCTCCCTCAATCATGAGAAAATACTAGATTTCGAGTTCCAACCCAGTTCGCCAGTCAACTTCGATTTCCTGAGACGATATCGAAATATCGGGATCAATTTAGTGGGTTGGTTCGATGCTGAGCTTGGGATCGGCGAGTCAGTTCGACTGGCCGCAAAGGCCCTTGATGCTACTACAATCGAAACGAACCTGGTCCCGCTTAAAGTCAATTGCCTGGCAAGTCGCGAAGATAAAACCTACGCAGATCGACTCGTCCAACGAAACACCTACCCCATCAATGTCTTCCACATCGATGCGCCCCAGTGCGGAGACATAGACCATCACCACGGCGAGCATTTCCGAAAGGAGAAACGAAACATCGCCTATTGGGCCTGGGAACTCCCTGAGTTTCCAGATCACTGGATTCAATACTTCGACTACTTCGATGAAATCTGGACGCCATCCAATTTCGTCCGCGACGCAATTGCTATCAAGTCCCCTCTGCCAGTCTTAACGATTCCGCATTGCATCGAGTTTGAAATTCCAACGCACACCGAGAGAGCAAAATTCGGACTACCGGAAGATCGGTTTCTTTTTCTTTTTGCCTATGACTTGAATAGCTATCAAGAACGCAAGAATCCGATGGCAATTATCAGAGCGTTTAAGAAAGCCTTTGCTGGAGCTACCGGCAAAGATGTTGGCCTGGTTATTAAGACCCATTCAATACAACAAAACTTAGAGTCTTTCAAATTGCTAAAGCAAGATCTCGCTGGGATCGACAACGTTTATTTAATAGACAAACGCCTATCTAGAAAGGACGTCTACTCTTTGATGAATTCGGTGGACTCCTATGTTTCTCTCCACAGATCAGAGGGGTTTGGGCTCACAGTTGCGGAATCTATGTTTCTCGAGAAACCGGTAATATCAACCGATTGGTCGGCTACATCGGAATTCCTAAACCACTCGAATGGTTGTCCTGTCACTTTCGAACTAATTAAGATCAAGCAAGATTTCGGCCCCTATTCTCAAGGGCAATTCTGGGCTGAGGCTCACACCGATCACGCCGCTTCTCAAATGATCAAATTAGTCAATGATTCCGATTTCGCCAAACAAATTGGGAAGAATGCTGGAATTACTATTCGCGAACGATTCTCGCCCGAAGCGATCGGCAAGATCTACGAGAAACGCCTCAAATCACTCGCATTGTGGTAGTCCAAACAACCAAAGAAGAAGTCCATTGAAAACAATTCTCCTCTTAGTAAATCGATAGGAAAGCGAGCCAGATCTAAAAAATCTAGCTCTCAGGAATGGATGAACAAAGTCGCTTTCACTTTGCGAAAAGCGTTGGTACCACACTGGTCAATAAGATCCGCAACATAACGCCAATCTCCCTCGTAAGTATTATCATTCCATCCCGCTGCTAAAGCAGTCTCGCGACGCGCCATCACGCATCCACAGTCAATAAACGAATATTCGAGCCGTGTATCAAAGTTGCGCCAGCTGTAATACTCGTGAACCATATCGCAATAAACCGCATGGGTTTCATCGTCGAAATGCTCTAGCATTTTTTCAGTAAACCCTGGCACGTGAAAGTTGTCCGAATTCGTAACGACAATAAAGTCTGCTTCAATTTGTTTTGCCACCTCTCGAAATCCCCACTGCCTAGGAGTATGCCCCCAATCGTTTGCTCGCTTTTCAGTATCTATTAAACGAATACGCTTATCTCCCTCGATTATCGCTCGCGCTGCCTGAGTCAAATGATCCGAAGGTCCATCATGAACGAACAGCAGTTCCCAGTTTTCATAGGTCTGATCAATTAACGATACAGCCAGTAAGGGAAAGTCATTAAAAATCGGAGAAACAAATAGGACTTTTAAATTCCGATTTTCGATCTGCTCTTGATAGGCAGGATTGGTGACAAGATCCGCCGTTCTTCGAACGATTTCGAGATGCCTCAGCTTGTTCCGGAGATTTACGAGAGGCGGACGATCTTTCAGTCGAGGAGGCAGCAGCTCCGTAAGTTTGTAAAGGAATTCGGTTATCGGTTTCATTTCGAATCGCTAGACAAACAGGATCCGCTTCGCAGTCAAAGCGACTCTTCAAAATCGATCCTCAACACCCAGTGATTCGGTCACAAGCCTCGAATCCCATATTTCACGATAACATACAGAGCGCGTACGCCGTCTATGGGCCGGATCTTCTTTCCTTCATCGAAATCTCTTCGAGCATAAGAGATAGGAACTTCTATCACTTTCAACCCAGCAGCCGCCGCTTTTGCCGTTAGTTCTGGTTCGATTCCGAAATGCTTCTCTTCGAATTCAATGGATTGAAGAAATTCTCGAGGGAACAGTTTGTAACAAGTCTCCATATCCGTGAGCCGATAGCTCGTGAAGGAATTCGAAACCAGCGTAAGCAATCCATTCACCATGCGGTGCCAAAACGGACTCACTTCAGAAAATCCGCGATCGAGAAAACGCGAGCCGTAGGCGGCATCCGCTCCAGTCCGCTCGATCCCATCAATAAGCTTCCTGTATTCCCGTGGATCGTATTCCAAATCCGCGTCCTGAAAGATGATATGAGAACCCTTCGCCTCCTGAATCCCAGTCTTGAGAGCGGCGCCTTTCCCTTGGTTTACCTTGTGATGCACGATCGTATCAATCTCAGAGCCCAAGGGACCCCTAAGTAAATCGGCCGTACCGTCAGATGATGCGTCGTCCACGACTATGATTTGTAAGTCAGGCACATCGCAGTTTCGGACCGCATTGATCAGCGAAGACAATGTGTCTACTTCATTATAAGCAGGAACAACAACAGAAAGCTTCATTCAAAGGACCTATTCAAAATGTCTCTGCAGGAGATCTATTTCCTCAGCTGGACAGTAAATTAACTAACGATCGAATGCTCGTACTAAGTTTTTGGTCAAGCGAAATGGTCGATCACACAAGATTCCGATTCTAAAAAAGCCCAGCTGGGACAGCTGGGCTTTTCAAAATCAATCCTGAAAATGGTTAATCAGCTAAAAACACTTCGACTAGGCCAATGCCAGTGGTCTCACCAACGCCTTCCATCACAAAAGAATACAATCCGGGTACAGCATCCACTAAGAGGATCGCATCCTTACTTCCTGTTGCCAAGACTGCTGCTCCCACTTCCTGCGAAACAGTGACGACCTCATTCGAATTCGCCGCATCTTCCCAGTTATCATTCACTGCAACTTCTATTTGAGGAAACCCAGGGGTAGTAAAATCGGTTCGAAAGAGCGTTATTTTTGGATCTACAATGGTACCACCTATGCCTATAGAAGGTCCCAAGCCTCTAAGCAATAATTTTGAATCCACCTCTCCACTTACGATAAAACCAGCAATCAGGCGTTCATCTCCCGTTCCCACAAATCCTCGAGTAGCCACGTTAACGAGCCTATTTTGAAGGTCATTCGGTGCCGATTGCCTGCTCTTATCGAAAACTTCTACAATCGCCAATCCGTTCGCATCGCCTTTATCGTTTACAACAACAGTGAAAAGACGTGTGCCATCCAGATTGAGGGCCAGCCCTGCATCGAGAGAATTGTCGTCACTATTAGGTTGCGCGAAGGTCTCCGGATCAAACAGCGTCTTGATTTCGGCCAATTGCGTGTCGCCCCAATTGTCATTGGAGTCTCTTTCTATATTAACTCCAGTACCCGAAGAGTAATCCGTTTCAACTAAAGTCATTTCGGGATCTATCGCGGTAGTAAGGCTCGGTGCCACTTTGGCCAATTCTGGGCCTTGAGCTCGCGTCAAAATATCAATGGGCCCCGTTCCTTTTATCACAAAGCCAAGGATCAAAGCTTGGTCTCCCGATCCCAGAACCCCGCGAGTCGCGATATTCGCCAAGGTTGAACGAAGCGTTTCAATGCTCTGGGCCGCAGTCATTTCCTCACCGAAACCATTGACCGCAACTAAGCGATATTCGTAATTCTTACCTCTCCCTATATCAGAGTCGTCAAACGATACGACATCGCCTCCGACAGACCCTAATACAGTCCAATCAACTCCGCCTTGCAAGCGGCGTTCGACGCTGTAGGCTCCTCCTAGCGCGGTCGTACCATTCCATCCAAAAGTTACTGTCCCTGGGGCCGGTTCGGCCGTTGAAAGACCAGCAAGGTTGATAACCGGTGGTCCAGCATCTTCCCCTGCTGCAAATGCAGCTGCAGCTAGGAACGGCGATACATCGCTCTGATTTACGAGAGGGCTGGGACCAGCGAAAAATTTCAAACTGTGAAGTAATGTACCATCAGTTGGAATCGCCCATGAATCGCCTCCGCTGCCATCAGCGCTGCGATAAAACCCATAAGCTTCACTCGCGGCTGGTACTTGGTTCGCTTCCGTCAAATTGGGAAACCACAAGATCGCCAACGATTGACCTTCGACTAGCCCGGCAAATGAAACTTCGCCAGAACCTATAATGTATTCGCCACCCGCAGAAACCTCGGATGTTAAATCCCAAGACTCGACAATCGCGTCATCGCTTCCCGCTCCAACGATTCCACCGGCTTCCGGAAGCGAAAACTCTCCATCAACTCCACCCGAAACGAGATAGAGCATTCCCTTTTGAACAAGATCTACTCCACCTTCATCTTGTAAACTTCCAACATCAATAGTGACACCGAAAGAACCAAATGCTCCCGAAGCGAAAATCGACGCGACGGCCCCAAAACTAATAATATTTTTCATTTTCATAGTGGTGGTGTTGTTGGTAGAACCCATTCATTTACCCAGTTAGAATTTTGTGGATTGGAATCCACCTTAAATTTTCGAATTGCTACGCCCATCCCAGGGTCGATTACATCCGCTCCCTTATCAGTAGCGTCTCCTGTCGCAAGCTCTCTCCAAGCGCCATTGAAGTAATAATAGGTACCCGCTGGCGTCAGGTGTTTATTCTTACCCGCTCCAGACGAATAAACAAGCAACCTATCCTTCTTGTTGCCTGGATCTGTGGTTTCTTCAAACACTCCTCCAATCGTGAGGCCCAAATCCTTGACCGCGATACCCAGAGGGCGATTTAAACCTACGAAATTATCCGCTGTGAAAACATCCGACTCAGATACTGAAATCGCAATTGGCGCATCAATCACTTCGCCATAAACAAGCGCCTTTTTGGCAGCAGTATCGTTATTTCGAATAACGAAAGCTCGGTTCGGCTCAAGTACCTCAGAATCGAGATTCGTATCGAGTCCGGCGCCAACTCCGCGCCAGGCGCCATCGTAAAAATAAAAGACGCCTTCAGGAATCATATTGCCTTCAGGAGAAACGCCTTCGGGTACGATCACTTCGACTTTTCTCAAGCCCGGCTCGGTTTCCTCATGATTAGCAACCCCGTTAGGAAATGCTGAACCTAGCGTCCAGTGCGGATAAACTGCTATTTCATCTCCATTCTGAAGGCCTGCTGAGTTTCCGTCAATAAGTGAGATTTGCGAGCCTGTGTTCAAGCCAATCCCCACATGCGTGCCCATTTGCGTCCCCGTTTCGATAACCACGTAATGCGTTGGAACGCTTCCATTGGCATCGAAAGCAGCGCTTATCAGAGAATCGGTCGCCACAACGAGGTGAACCGTTCCGTCATCGGAGACGGATTCAATAGTCCCTCGAAACTCCGCCGACTGCTTAAACGGGAACGACACGATAATATCGCTCTCCGCTGGCGAATCGATAGCAATTGCTCCTACGATTTGCGAATACACCTCTTGGCCTTTAACAATCATTCCACTCGAAGATAAGAGCAAAATCGTAGCATAAAGCCATCTACACAAACACACGCTTTTCATAATTCAGAAGACACTAAGGTAATTTCAGATTGAAACATGATTATTTTAAAATCCTCATCATGTGAGGATAGGTAATTCGACTAATTTGATTTGGCGGATGCCATTTTAAGACACTCTTTTTCCCAATGGGCGGAATTACGCTGTTTTACTTTCGGTCAATAAATCGTATCTCCCCAAAGCAGTAAAGCATTTATTCGCTTTTTAGAAGCCTCCAGAACTTCGCAACATCGGGTCCGGAAAAATGAGGGATCGGATAAGGTGCCTCGGCATTTTCGACGTTCACCCAATCCTTGAGATTTCCGGAATTCTGCAAAACTCCGCTTTCCGACCAACTTAATTCGAATTGATTCGATACAGAACTAAAACTCGCGCGAAGCCCAGGGCCCGCAGCGACCAGCACGATGGTCGCGCCGGGATAGGACGCGCCCGAGATGTTTGCTTCCTGTTCGCTTTGCGTGTCGGGGTTAGTGACGAGCTTGTAGGAGATGGTCGGTTCCTCCAAATCTCTACGCAGAAGGACTGCATCGCGGAGGAGCTGGACATCGACTTGATCGACATCTCCGTCCTGGTCCATGTCGGCGGTGAGCTGCCCTACGCCATTGAGCGGTGGATTGCCATTGATGTGGGCAATCAGTCTTGTGAGATCAAAGACGGTTGCTTGCCCATCGCCATCAAGATCGCCGAGTTGGCTGGGAGCTCCAAATCCGGCTAGACCAAATGTAACATTTCTTAGATATGTTACGGCGCAAGCTTCCAGAGCTTAAACACAAACAAAGGTAGGTAGCCTGCCCCACTAAACACAACACCCCCCCCGGGGGGGCGAAAGATAATCAAGGTGCCTAAAAACAAGCATTTCTCACTAAAGCCACACCCGTAAAAAGTTCAAATGTTTTGCGGGATTGGAAAAACTGAGCTAAGAAAAAATCAGCGCCCGCAGCACTGTTTGTGCTTTTTGCCGCTGCCGCATGGACATAATTCATTTCGACCAACCTTCGGAACAGCCCGTTTCATGGCAATCTTCGGCAAGGCGATTTCTTTCGGCGGGCGTCCTACAGGACCTCCGCTTGCCTGTGCAGCGTCGCCAGGCCCCACTGCAACCGCTTGTCGAGCGAGCATAGTCTTCACGTTTTCGATAGCCACCATATTGGTTGCCGTGCGGAACAACCGGGAACACAACTGCGTCCTGATCATTCCAACCAATTCCTCAAAATACGTGTAGGCTTCGTTTTTGTATTCACTGAGTGGATCTTTCTGACCATAGCTACGCAATGAAACGCTGCGACGCAGCTCTTCCATTTCCGTCAAGTGCTCTTGCCAGCGTCCATCGATCGAGTTCAACAAAATGAAACGTTCCAGATGCAGAAGAGCTGCCTCGTTTTCCGCCGTCTTCTTGATCCGATAAGCCTCTTTTACTTTTACGAGAATCGCGTCAAGGACCGCCTCAGACTCTAAGCCTTTCAATTGCTCCTCCTTCAAGCCAATCGGAAAATGAGAATTCACCCACGTCACGAACGCCGTGATGTCCGATTCCGATGAGGTAAATGCTTTGTCCAAACGCTCTTCAAGCTCTTCTTCAATTAACTCGAAAATCGTCTTGCTTGGCTCTTCGCCTTGCAGAGCTTCGTTTCGAAGACCGTAGATGATCTCACGCTGCTTATTCAGCACGTCATCATACTGGAGCAATCGCTTACGGATCGAGTAATTCTGGGACTCGACTTTCTTCTGAGCGGTTTCGATCGAGCGATTGAGCAACCGATGCTCCAACGGCTCACCTTCCTCCATCGAGTTTTGCAAGATCTTCGCCATTGGACCTGAGTTCGCGAACAAGCGCATCAAGTCATCTTCAAGCGAGATGAAGAATTTCGAACGTCCCGGATCGCCCTGACGCGAACAACGTCCACGCAACTGACGATCGATACGACGAGATTCGTGACGCTCGGTTCCCACGACAAGCAAGCCGCCGACCTCCTTCACGCCTTCGCCAAGCTTAATATCGGTACCGCGACCCGCCATATTCGTTGCGATTGTTACCGCTCCGCGAGCGCCGGCCCGCGCTACAATCTCAGCTTCCTGCTGGTGATACTTCGCATTGAGAACGTTATGCGGGATATTACGGCGACGAAGCATGCGTCCGAGCAATTCGGAAGCTTCAACCGAAACCGTACCAACCAAAACCGGCTGCCCCTTTTTATGAGCTTCTTCAATGTCGTCGATCGCCGCATTGTACTTTTCACGACGCGACTTGAAAATCAGATCGTTCTCGTCAATACGAATACACGGTTCATTCGTCGGAGTGATCACTACGTTCAAGCCATAAATGTCATGAAACTCCGTGGCTTCGGTTTCCGCCGTACCAGTCATGCCGCCCAACTTATCGTACATGCGAAAGTAATTCTGCACCGTAATGGTAGCATAAGTACGCGACTCGCGTTCGATGGTAACGTTCTCTTTTGCTTCAACCGCTTGATGCAATCCATCGCCCCAGCGCCGACCCGGCATGATACGACCCGTATTCTCGTCGACGATAACCACTTTGCCTTCTTGGAGGACGTATTCTACATCCTTCTCGTAGAGCGAGTACGCCCGGAGCAATTGGCTGATCGCGTGAATGTCCTCACCTACGACTTCTAGCTTTTCCTGCTCCTCCAACTTGATCGCGTCCTTATCTTCCTGAGACAACGACGTGTCCTTATCGAGCTCGCTAAAACGGGTTGCCAAATCTGGCAACATAAACGCATCAGGATCGTCCGGCCTCAGTTCTTCACGTCCATTTTCGGTCAAATCCGCCTGGCGTTGTTTCTCGTCTATCACGTAGTAGAGGCGTTCCTTTAGGTGATACATGCGCTCCTTGTTCATATCGCCATGCATCTCCGTATCGAATCCATCGAATTCCTTGCGGTTGTCTCCATTTTCCATGAGCCGCAATAACGTCTTGTTCTTCGGAGAGCCCAATTTCACGAGCAGCAAATCCGCGAACGGATTCGGCGCTTCAGAAAGTGGATGCGGCGCAACACCATCGGCCTCGCGCTTTTTGTTTTCCTTTGAAAGTCGAGCAATTTCCGCATCATACTCCTTCGCTTCTTTCTCGCGTTGATCGTCAGGTTTTCCTAGTTCCGCCTTGGCCCCGTTGGCGAGGCTGTTGCAAAGCGAGACTTGCCTTGAAACCAACCGATGAATACCTGACTTCATCTTAGTGTACGGTTGCTCGCGCTGGATTGGAGCGGGTCCAGAGATGATCAAAGGCGTACGCGCTTCGTCGACGAGAATAGAGTCAACTTCGTCGATAATCACGAAAAAGTGATCACGCTGCACCTGCTCCTCTTTGCTATGCGCCATCCCATTGTCGCGCAAGTAGTCGAAACCGAACTCTGAAGACGTACCGTACGTTATATCGCAGCCATACATCTCGCGTTTCTCCGGTGGCGGCATTTGATTCTTAATACAACCGATCGTCAATCCGAGGTAGCCAAGCAAGTGACCCATCCATTCCGAGTCACGCTGCGCCAAATATTCATTGACGGTTACCAACTGCACGTTGCGACCTGAAAGAGCATTGAGGTAAAGCGGCAAGGTCGAGACGAGCGTTTTGCCTTCCCCCGTAGCCATTTCCGCGATCCTTCCCTGATGCAAGGCCATACCGCCAATCAGCTGCACGTCGTAGTGCACCATTTCCCAGGGCAATTCGATCCCCATGACGAGGCTCTGGGTTCCCATCAATCGACGAGACGCATTCTTTACCGTAGCGAAAGCCTCAGGCAGCAGATCATCCAACGATTCGCCATTGCGAAAACGTTCCCGAAATTGATCGGTTTGAGCCTTCAGTTCGCTCTCGCTGAGCATCTGGTAGGACTGCTCTAGCTCGTTGATCTTATCGACGATCGGCTGACAGGATTTAAGCCACTTTTTGTTGGAGCGGCCGGCGAATTTTTTGAAAAGTGATGAGAACATGGTTGCTCTATATAAATGAAGCCTGTCCGCGTATCGAAATGCCGACCAGCTTGCAATGAAAAGGTTCTAATTTTGCTTCGAGTTCACGTCATTCATTACGGACACGGCAGGCTTTGGTTGAGTTATTAAGGCACTCTGTCTCAGTTGGAATAACATGATTTCGTGAAGTTCTGTCTTAAATCAGCGCCTATTTGCGCATTTGATCCACTCGATATGCACAAACTCGGCCAATGGGGTCAAGAACTGGAAGGTTTTCGAATACTCAAAACACTCAGCTTCGATCAAGCCAAGTTCTTGTTGGTAAACGCCAGCCACACTGCCGGTCCGTGCACGTGATCGGCTTCGAGTTTTTCTTCCGCAATCTCAAAACCGAAATACTCGAACGCGCGAAGCATCTCCGGTTTCTCCATCCAATTGCAAGACTCACTCCCGCCGCCGCAAAAACCCTTCCAGCTCAACGCGTCCCCGTAACCATAAGCGTGAAGACAATGCTCGAAGCCCTTATGAGAAGCCGTCCAAGAACCCGAAAATTTGCAGCGAACATGTTCTTTGGCCTCGACCAATTCCGCATCGTAGTAATGCGTCCAAACAAACAAGGACTTCACCCGACGCGAGAGCAGCTCAATCAGCTCGACTGGATTTTTCATGTGATAGAGCACTCCCGAAGCGACTCCGATATCGAACACTTCGTCGCCCTCTCGCAAAAAATCGACGAAGTTACCCAATTCAAATCGAGCGGCCTTCAGATTCAAAAGTTCCTTAACAACGAGGCACCGCAGATAAGCATCCGCGTTTCCTTCAATTCCTCGAATCAACTTTGCCCCTTTCGACTCCATCATCGCCGTGTGACAAGCCTCGAGAGGACCGAGCTCCAAAACCGTCTTATCCTGAAATCCTCCGAAAGCCTCGGACGCCCAATGAATTCGGGCATCGTCATGCAACTTGCCAATTCCTTTGGAATCGACGCCCATTTCGTCAGGCATGATGGAAAACCACTGCCCTTCGAAGAGATCGATCGCGTTCTGGTTACAAGGACTCCGATCGAAGTAGTTATCTTTTCTCATGCTATCGCTTACTGAAATCCGAAGCTATTTCTCACCCTCCAAATAGTCGCGAAAATAAGCGATGGTATCCTTCAAGCCTTCTGCCAATGGCACCTTCGGCTCCCAGCCAAGATACTTTTTAGCGAGCATAATGTCCGGCTTCCGCTGCTTCGGATCATCTGACGACAGCTCTTCGTGAATGATCTTCGATTTCGTGCCGGTCAACTTAATCACATTCTCTGCAAGCTCTAGCATAGTGAATTCAACCGGATTTCCAATATTGACTGGCCCAACCGTTTCCTCCTGCTCCATCAAGCGGACGAAACCATCAATCAAATCGCTGAAATAGCAAAACGATCGAGTCTGGGTGCCATCTCCGTAAATCGTGATATCTTCGCCTCTCAATGCCTGAACGATAAAATTCGAGAACACCCGTCCGTCTTCAGGCGACATCCGAGGGCCGTAAGTATTAAAGATACGGGCAACGCGAATATCCACGCCATTCTGACGATGATAATCGAAAAACAGCGTTTCCGCGCAACGCTTCCCCTCGTCATAACACGAGCGAATGCCGATCGGGTTCACATTCCCCCAATACGACTCCGGTTGCGGATGCACATCGGGATCGCCATAAACCTCTGAAGTGGAAGCCTGAAAGATGCGCGCGTTCACGCGTTTGGCTAACCCGAGACAATTAATCGCTCCCATTACCGACGTTTTGACTGTCTTGATTGCGTTGTGCTGGTAATGCACGGGCGAGGCGGGACAGGCCAAATTGTAAATGCGATCCACTTCGAACTTAAACGGATCCGTCACATCATGACGGATAAATTCGAAGTTCGGATGTCCAAGCAAATGAGCGATATTCCGTTTCGCTCCCGTGAAGAGATTATCCATACAGATCACTTCATTTCCTTCACTGAGCAATCGATCACTCAAATGGCTCCCCAAGAAACCCGCTCCTCCAGTTATCAATACTCTCATAATTCTAATTCGCTACACGTTTCGACCCGATTGGTACCGCCGATACGACATCCCTTAATCATTCATCCAACTGATGAATTTTCCCTTGTCAAACGACGCCTCCATTTTATTCTAAAACCCTCAGAGCAATATTAGTAAAACGTACATCTACCGTAGACCGGGCATCAACCCTCTTCCTTATCCTTATCGCCTGACTCATACCGTTCGATCCACGTCCGACTCCATGAAGCAAAATCTCCTGCTTCGATATGCTGTCTCGCTTGAGCCATTAAATCCAAATAGAAATGCAAATTGTGGATCGTCAGTAAGGTACAACTGAGCATCTCTTTCGCCATCGTCAAATGACGTATATACGCTCGGCTAAAATGAGCGTTCGTATAATTATCCAACCCTTCGACCAAAGGCGCAGGATCACTCGTGAAGCGCGCATTCCGAATATTCATCATCCCCTCAGGCGTGAAAAACGCCCCATTGCGAGCAACCCGCGACGGCAAAACGCAATCAAACATATCCACCCCAAGAGCGATCATCTTCAACATCTGAGGCGGCGTCCCCAAGCCCATCGTGTACCTGGGCTTTTCCTCCGGTAAAAAAGGAATCGTCACGCCCACCTGATGGAGCATCTCCGGCTCCGGCTCGCCAACGCTCACTCCGCCAATCGCGTATCCCGGTAAATCCAGAGCAGCCAATTCCTCGGCCGATTGGCGACGCAGATCCTCGAACGTCGATCCCTGAGCAATTGCAAACACGTGATGCCCCGCATCCAAGAAGCCCAAATCCTCAGCGATACCCTTACAAGCCTTCGCCCACCGAGTCGTACGCTCGACAGCCTTTACGCAGGCATCCTTCTCGCACGGCCAAGGAGGACACTCGTCTATCACCATCGCGATATCCGACCCGAGATTCGCCTGAATGGTCATCACTTCTTTCGGGCCCAAGAAAACCTTTGATCCATCCAAGTGCGACTGAAAGGCGATTCCCTCTTCGCTCAGCTTGCTCAATTTCGCCAAGCTAAACGCCTGAAACCCCCCGCTGTCGGTCAAGATAGGACCATCCCAGCCCATAAACGAATGCAAGCCGCCAAAGTCCCGGATCAACTCCGACCCAGGACGCAAGTTCAAGTGATACGTATTCCCCAAAATAACCTGAGCTCCAATATCCTTCACTTGGGCAGGCGTCATCCCCTTCACCGTACCTTGCGTTCCAACCGGCATAAATATCGGCGTTTCGATATCGCCATGCAAGCTGCGTAACCGCCCTCGACGGGCCGCCGTGTTCTCGTCTTTCGCCAAAATTTGGAAGTGATCGCTCATGAAATTCAATCTAAAGGGCCACCACGAAGCGCTTCCAACGGGTTTTCAATCCTTCGTTATCCAAATTCATAAAAACTAATCTTTCATCGCCCTTGACCCCACCCTTTGTGGCCTATTTAAACTGCGCCCCAAGCCATGCTGCTCGTCATCGACAACTACGACTCCTTCACCTACAACCTCGTGCAATACTTCGGCGCGTTGGGAATCGAGCAACGAGTCTACCGTAACGACAAAATCACCGTCGAAGAAGCCCAGGCTCTCAACCCAAGCCGCATCCTGATTTCACCCGGCCCATGTACGCCCAATGAAGCAGGTATCAGCATTCCTATGATCGAAGCATTCGCCGGCAAAGCGCCCATTCTAGGCGTATGCCTTGGCCATCAATCGATCGGTCAGCATTTCGGCGGCAAAGTTGTCCGAGCCGGCCGACTCATGCACGGTAAAACGTCAAAGCTAAAGCACAACGCCCAAGGACTTTTCGAAGGTATTCCGCAA
This sequence comes from Opitutaceae bacterium, assembly GCA_028822375.1. Taxonomy (GTDB): domain Bacteria; phylum Verrucomicrobiota; class Verrucomicrobiia; order Opitutales; family Opitutaceae; genus Pelagisphaera. The sequence continues at coordinate 40,709 of JAPKDW010000007.1, forward strand.
AACATCGAAATCGCTCGCTACCACTCCCTGCTTCTCGAACGCGAAACATTCCCCGACTGCTTGGAAATCTCCGCCGAAACCGAAGCAGGTGAAATCATGGCCTGCCACCACAAAGAACTTCCAGTCTGGGGGCTCCAATTTCATCCAGAATCCATTGCCACTCAAAACGGGATGGATCTTTTGAAAAACTTCCTTACCTTATAGCGACCATGAGGTGCCCAAAGTGCGCATCAACGCTCGACAAAGTAATCGATTCTCGAATCAGCAAGGATGGTTCGACTATTAGACGTCGTCGCGAATGCATGGACTGCAACCATCGTTATTCGACCGCCGAGCAAATCCTTCGCGAGAATCTCTACGTTACCAAACGTGACGGACGGCGCGAAGATTTCGACAAAGTTAAGATCGTCAATAGCTTAAGAAGAGCTTGCCAAAAACGGCCCGTCGATGCCGAACAGATCAACATTCTCGTTGAGGATATGATCGATCATTTGGAAAACGAATTCGGCATGGAAATTCCATCGACCGCTATTGGAGGGAAAGTACTCGAGAACCTAAAGAACATCGACTCCATCGCCTACATTCGCTTCGCAAGCGTCTACAAAGATTTTCGGAATCTCGAAGAGCTTCTCGACGAGATCGGCACGCTTTCCAAACAACCGATTCTATGAAGACGAAAACCGCAGAAGACCTATCGAAGCTGCAAGTCATCTGCTCGCTGTTTTCGAAAACCATCTGCGACGATCTCTACTTCGCCCAGCAGATCAAAGAATCGATCGAGGCTTCGCTGCCGGAAGATCAAGCCGAGCGCACCCAGGCCTTCATTCTTCGAGCTCAAGAACTGGTCGCGAATATAGAAGCAGAACCTTCCGACACCGGTATCGAGATGATCGAAGCCGAAAATGCCACCAGCCCCTTCTCCATGCTCGATCTCAGAGCCAATCTACTTGAAGCCCTAAAGCGAACTTGTCGCTTCGACACTGGCCTCGTCGTCCTAACCGGACTCAAAGACGCGATCTGCCCCAAAGGCAAACGCTGGTCCAAAAGCCGAAAACAAGAATACGAAGACGCCATAGCATTCGCCCGCGAATTTTGCCACCAGCGCTCCCGTCCTTCTTCCACGCTCTCGCTGATCATCTTCTGAACCACAGATTTCATCGAACAGCGAAGCCGACCATTCGAGAGCCTCAGGGCTT
>JAPKDW010000104.1 GCA_028822375.1 Opitutaceae bacterium
GCACGCTAGTGACTGTGTCGCAGTAGTTTCTTGCCTGGGCCACACATTGAGCTTCAAGGGCATCTACGGACAGCCGCGTCGACTTGTGACCGAGGCTACGAGCCGATTGTGTAATGCTATTAAGAGCAATCGTTCAAAGATGCCTACCAAGTTCGTGTTGATGAATACTACTGGCAATCGGAACCGCGATCTTGATGAACCGATCTCGTTTGCCCAGAGTTGCGTTATCGGTTTGCTCCGTCTTCTGCTTCCACCGCACGTAGATAACGAAAAGGCGGCGGATTATCTGCGAACCGAAATTGGCCAGAAAGATAATGCGGTTGAGTGGGTGGCTATTCGTCCGGACGCTTTGATAAATGAGGCTGGGGTTTCAGAATATGAACTGCATTGTTCGCCGATACGAAGCGCGATTTTCGATTCAGGGAAGACAAGCCGTATCAACGTTGCCCATTTCATGGCGGATCTAATCACTAAAGAAGTTGTTTGGGATAAGTGGAAGGGGCAAATGCCTGTCATCTATAATAAGGATCATGCTCTCGCGTAGCGAGATCTAGAGAGCGAAGAGAACGATGTTAATTTCTTTTCTGAAGGTGGCCGCTCGGAGATCGGCCGCGACCATCGGCTCTTACAGTCGGGTTACTTTGATGTGGTAGGCTCCTCGTTCTTTGCCGTTTTCGGCGTCGCGGAGCCAGGTTTGAAGTTTTGCGTGACCCTTTTTTAGATCGACTTTGAAGGTGGCGGAAATGGCATCTGGATCTAGTTTGACCTTTTGGTTTATATTGCCAATTTGGATACGCGCTTGGTTCGCCTTTGCGGGCGATTCGGCATCTTCTGGGAAGCGGGCGATTCGGATTTCGTAGCTACCGGAGCGTTGTACGTCTACGGCCCAAAATCCGTTTACGAATAGGGAGTCGTCTTCAACGAGTTCCATTTTCCAGATAACACCACCGTCGGTGGGATGCCAGTCGCGGGTGGTGAATCGGGTTGGGTTTTCCTCGCGGGCTCCGAGGATAAAACGATTGTAGGCACCGCCTTCTTCGGTGACGTCTTCGAACCATTGCTTATATTCGGCGTATAGGCTTCGAGTGACTTCCGGGTGCTGCTTGGCGACGTTTGTTTTTTGGCTTGGGTCGGCATTGATGTCGTAAAGCTCGCCGTTGACGTAGCGCCATTTTTCGGAAAGTACTGCGAAATGTGGATACTTTTCTTGGTTGTTTCCTCCTGGTTTCCAGAGGCTCAATTGGTCGGCTTGTTTTGAGACGAAAAGGGAACGTTCTTTCCAATTCTTGGTTTTGCCTTCGAGCAGCGAAGCGATGCTGCGTCCGTCCCAGTTTAAGCTTTTCGGTGCTTTCAAGTCGCAGAGTTCGGTTAAGGTTGGAAGCCAGTCCGTGTGCATCGTTAGGTTATCTATGCTGCCTCCGGCCTTGAGCGATTGAGGCCAGCGAGCGAAACAGGCAACGCGGTGGCCGCCTTCGTAGACATTGCCTTTTTTGCCTTTCATAGCGGCATTGAAACCGCCCGAATCGAGTTTGCCGTCGGAACCAGCAGCGGTTCCGTTGTCGCCCATGAAGACAACGAGTGTATCTTCGTCAATGCCCCATTGTTTTAGCGAACCCAGGAGGTTGCCGAGGTTCTCGTCGAAGTTCTGAATCATGCCGTAGAAAAGCGAACGGGATTCCGGGACGCCTTGTTTGCGAAATGGATCGGAAAATCTGTCGGCTACGGTGAACGGACCGTGCATGGCGTTGAGCGGGAGATAGACGAAGAAGGGCTGCTTTGATTTCTCGTCTACACTTTCTTTTATGAATCGGCGCGTTTCGCGAAAGAAAATATCCGTGCAGTAGCCATCGAATTTCTCCGCCTTGCCGTTGCGAAAGTAAGTGTCGTCAAAGTAGTCGTTTCCGACAGGGTTACCGATTTCGTTGACTCCTCCTGCTTTGTGGCAAACGACGTCATCGAATCCTCGAAACCGTGGAGCATAAGGGAATGCGTCGCCTAGATGCCATTTTCCGAACATGCCTGTTCGGTAGCCAGATGCGTTGAAGATTTCAGCCATGGTGGTCTCGTCTTTCTCGAGCAATTGACGGCCTTCCGTCACGGACCAGGTGCCAACGCGTGTACTATAGCGACCGCTTAATAGGGCAGCTCGGGTTGGCGTGCAGTAGGGGTCGACATGGTAATCGTCCAGACTGATTCCCTCGTCGTGTAGGCGATCTAAATTTGGGGTATTGAGCCAGGGGTTTCCGTGGCAGGACATGTCGCCGTAGCCCTGGTCATCGGTTACGATAAAAATGACATTGGGGCGAGCGTGGAGGGAGGTGAGAAGTATGAGGGTTGAGGTGAGAAGGATGAGGAAGAGAAAGGGGAGCTTCATGAATTGATAGGGGGTTTTATTTTTCCCACGAATTGCACGAATCAGCACGAATATTGATCTGTGAAAACAGGATTGGATCTATATTAAATTTGATTCGTGAAGATTTGTGCGATTCGTGGGTCATCTCCGTTTCGCTCCGTCGTGGGCAATTGTGTTGGACCTTCATTCGCGGCGCGGCGCGAGCGACGACCCTACGGATTGGTTAGGCGATTAGTTCGGGGATTAACTGGCCTCCGAATTGGGAGAGCTGTTTGTAGCGTCCGCCGTGTAGGTAGGTCAGTTTGTTGTCATCTAAACCGAGTAGGTGAAGGAGGGTGACGTGCAGGTCGCGGATCGGGTGAACGACGTCTACGGCGCTGATTCCGAGTTCGTCTGTCGCGCCTACTACTGCGCCTTTCTTCACGCCACCGCCTGCCATAAGCATTGTCATCGCATTGGCATTGTGGTCGCGACCGAGTGAATACACGCCTCCACGTTTATTATTGTCAGGGGTACGTCCGAATTCGCCTGTCCAAATAACGAGGGTGTCGTCGAGCATTCCACGTTGCTTCAAATCTTTGATTAAAGCGGCCATTCCGCGATCCACACTTCGGATACGCGAAGTATGGCCTTCTTCGAGATAATCGTGACTATCCCATCCGCCGGAGAAAATTTGAACGAAGCGCGTACCTTCTTCGATTAGTCGGCGGGCCATTAGGCACTGGCGACCGAATACTTCTGTATCCTCGTCGTTCATACCGTACATTTCGCGAATGTGCTCGGGCTCCTTTTTCAAATCGATCACGTCAGGCACTTCGGTCTGCATGCGATAAGCTAGTTCGTAGCTTTCCATCCGAGCAGCGAGGTCCGCATGTTCTGGATGCATATCCGCGTGCTTCTGATTCAAGAACGCCATTTCGTCCAATGCCTTGCGTTGATGCTCGCGCGTTTTGTTTGGCTGAGACTTGAGGTCTAGGATTGGAGAGCCTTCTGGTCTGAGGCGCGTTCCTTGGTAGTGGGCTGGGAGGAATCCGTTAGTCCAATTGCCAGATCCGCCTTGGGGCATCGCCAGTTCGGTCATTACAACATAACCGGGCAAATTCTGGTTCATAGAACCTAAACCGTAGGTGGTCCAAGCGCCAAGAGCGGGATCGCTTCCGAGGCGGCTGCCGGTGTTCATGTGGAAAAGCGCTTCCGGGTGATTGACCGATTCGGCCTGGCACCCGCGGTAGTTGCAGAGCTCGTCCGCAACTTCCGGGTCGGCCATGTATTTCCACTGGTCGCACATGTCGATTCCGGATTGGCCGACTTGACGAGAACCAAAAGGGCTTCCTACGAAAAATTTGAATGGACCGTCTTTTTTGAGTTTGGACTCCGACTTGTGTAAACGTTGAAGTTCGGGCTTCGGGTCGAATGTATCCATGTGTCCAGGACCGCCTTCCATGAAAAGCATGATGACCGACTTGGCTTTAGCTGGCAGCATGGGAGCCTTGGGTGACAGCGGGCCGGAGGATAAGGATGAAGGTTTAAGGCTTAAGGATGAAGGATTGTCCTTGGCGAACATATCGGTCATCGCCAGAGAACCGAGAGATGCCGTTAGGCCGCACAGAAAATCGCGTCGCGAATGAGGGGTTGATATGGGACGGGAGCAAATGGGGTTTTTCATAATTAAATATTTTCCTGCCCACGAATCGCTCGAATATTCACGAATTGGTGGGTTGTTGGTTGGTGCATAATTCGTGTGAATTCAAGTGATTCGTGGGAGCTTTTTTAGTAAACGTGAACGAATTCGTTGCTGTTGAAGAGGACTAGGCAGAGGTCTGCTAGGGCGCGGGTGTCCGCGTCTACGTCGGTTGCTTTTTTGTCGGAGACGTAGGTTTCGAAAGCAGGGAGAATTTCTTCGTATTCGAAAGGCTTTCCTGAAAATTCCTCTACTAACGAGCGGGTGATTTTCGTCGGATAGGTTGTGCCTACGGGCTTTTCTTTCTGGTGATAGCTCCGCATTTCTTCGACGTAGGCCAGCATGCGGCGATTTTCTTGCTTGGTCGGGCTTCGCGATAGGGCTAGCTCGAATGCTTTGCGAACGCGTTTGGAGAAGCTCCTTTCTTCTTTCATGAGCCTGTCTGCGAAAGCGATAGAGCGGTCGGTGACCATGTCGCTGTTGAGTAGGGTGAAGGCTTGCGGCGAGACGGATGCCGCATCTCTGGCTTCGCACGAGTCGTTTGGGTTTGGCAGATTGAAAATTTCCAGGAACGGATCGGCTTGTCCACGTACTCGATAGGCGTAAACGCTTCTGCGGTTTCGCTTTTCTGGCGTATCGAACGGTTGATGCGCTGGAGCAATCGAAAATTGAATCATGCGAGGTTGTAAAGCCACCTCCATGTTGATTTCCGGCATGACTGGAATACCACCCATTTCCGTATTCAACTCGCCTGTAATTTTCAGCATGCCATCTCTGAGCTCTTCTGCTGTAAGGCGGCGGGGCGGGTAGGATGCGAATAAGTCGTTGTTGGGATCCTTAGTTGCCAAATTTTTCCGATTGGGGTGAAGGCTTGATTGCTTGTAGGTATCCGAAAGCATGATCAGTCGGTGCATGCGCTTGATCTTCCAACCGCCGTCGATGAATTCTGAGGCGAGCCAATCTATTAGCCCTGGATGCGTTGGCTTGCCGCCTTTGGCTCCGAAGTTGTTTGGGTTGCCGGCAATCGGTTTTCCGAAATGCTGTTGCCAAATACGGTTTACGTAAGAGCGGCTTGTGAGGGAATTGCGTGGGTCGGCGATCCATCTCGCGACGGATAGGCGTCTTCCGTCGAAGTCCTCTGGGATTACGTATGGATCGTCGCCAGCGCCTTCGACTGGGATTCCGAGAGCGCTTAAGACGCCAGGCGATACTTTGTCGCCGGGAGCTTTAAGCGAGCCGCCCATTAGGATGTAGTTTTCGATTGGCTCCTTTTTGTCGAGTTTGTCGCTGACTCGCAACTTACGAGCATTTACAGTGGCCGGTACTGGGCTATTGAATACGCTTTGAACCATGGGCTCGTAACGTTCTTTTCTTCGATTCCAAATCCAGTCGTCTTGTTCGCGAACTTTGAGTTCACCTTCGTCGACGTAGTCTAAACCAATGTCGCGGGGAGGTTTAACTTCGTCGTCCAGCTCTTTCCGGTCTGCGTGATTTATGTATTCGAGATCCCGTTCCGCAAACCATGCTTTCGCTGCTGTTTCACGTTTGTCTTTTAATCCGTTCATCTTGCTGGCGGCGTATTCGTGCAAGCGCTCGACCATTGCGCTACCCTCTTCAAAACCGTTGAGGTTCTCTTTCGGATGGAAAGCCGCTGGACGTTCTGCGAGTTGCGTTCCTGCAAAGGCAGAATAGAAGCGGTAGTAATCTTTGGTTGGCAAGGGATCGAATTTGTGATCGTGACATTTGAAACAACGCATGGTGGTCGACAAGAAAGTCTGTCCGACCGAGTTGATGATATCGTCGATGTAGATCTGGCGGGCTTCGGGTTTCTCTATCATTACCGAGTCCCAGGGGCCCATGCGAAGATAGCCTTAAGCGACCATCCATTCGATTTCTTGTTTGGTGTAGTTCCCGTCGTTGTGAACGTTTGCGATGGTTTTTGGGTCGTCCTTGAGGCGGTCGGCGACGGACGCGCTGGCGAGCTCGTCACCGGCTACTTGTTCGACTATGAATTCGTTGTAAGGTTTGTCTTCGTTGAACGCTCGAATGACGTAATCGCGGTAACGCCATGCGTTGGAGCGTTCATAGTCGTTCGACATACCGCCTGTATCCGCGTAGCGGGCTACATCGAGCCAGTGCTGTCCCCAGCGTTCTCCGTAGCGGGGGCTATCGAGAAGTCCGTCGACGAGCGTGGCCCAGGCTTTGTCTGCATTGCGTTTGTATGCCTTTTGGAATTGGCTGACTTCTTCAGGAGTTGGAGGTAGTCCGGTTAAATCGAAAGTCGCCCTGCGTATCAAGGTGTTGGCATCTGCTCCCGGCGCAGGTTTGAATCCGGCGTTTTTCAGTTTTGCTCCTACGAACGCGTCGATGGGATTATCTGATTTTGTTCGGACGTCAGGCACGGCTGTTTTTTCGATCGGGATGAAGGCCCACATGTCTTCTGGCTTGTAGCGACGGTAAGTCCATTCGTCGGCAAGTCCGCCTGAGCTTTTAAAGAGCATGCCTTCTTCGTTGATTTCGATTTCGCGTTCCGCTAGCCGGATTTCGCGTATGCGATCGTCGTTGGGCCAGGGAGCTCCGTCGTTGATCCATTTTTCGACATCCGCAATTTGCTGTTGGGAAAGGCGATCGTTTTCCTTGGGCGGCATTTCGTAGTCGGGGTCGTCCCAGCGTACGGTCTCCATCATGAAGCTAAACTCGGCGTTTCCGGGGATGAGGACGTCGTCGAAACTTTCGCCGCCCTTTAGGAGGTCTTCGCGGGAAGTCAGAGTGAATTCACCCTTGAGCTCCTTGCCAGGCTCGCCGTGACACCCGAAGCACTTTTCGGAAAGCGTGGGTAATACCTTGAGCGTGAAATGACGTTCGTTGTCGGCTTGTTCGTCGGCGTTCGTTGTTGGAAGTAAGGTGGCAAGAACAATCAGAGCGGTTGCCAGGGATTTGGGTGAATCGAAAATCATTTTGAGGTTTGGCCGGTTCGTTCGTTTTGTTTTGGGAAATGGAGTCAGAGTTATTGGAATTGAAGCTGAGTAAATAGGTAGACGATCGAACTTCTTGTCTCGTCAGAGACACCTATTCCCGGCGTAGACGGGACAAGCGAAGCGTTGTTAATAGTCATCGCTCGTTTTACTCGCTAGTTCCTTCTCCCGCTGAGCGGGATCAGGAAATCGGTTCCAGCAGAGCAGAAAATAGGTTTTTAGAAGTAAGTATAAATTGATCTGATTGAAATGGTTTTTTTGGATATGGGGTCCACGCCGAATTCTCGGCGTAGCTACGTCGCGATAGCGGTGTGGGTCATCTGTCACGGTCTTCCTTTTTCGTAGAGTTCTACGATTTTTTCGGCTTTTAGGGCTTCGTCGAAAATGGCGAATTCGTCGATGGCTCCGTTGAGGTTACGCAAGGCGAATTTCGGGTCGGCTCGGGTCGGTTCGTTCCAATTGCCTATGGATGCGTTGCCGATTTTGACGGTTTCCACTACGAAGTGATCTGCTATGCGATCTTTGCTAATGACCTCTCCGTTTATGTAGTGGGTAGTCGTCTTTTCGTCGACATTGTAGACGGTTGCGATCTGGAACCACTTTCCGCTGAGCGAGGGGTCCCAGAATGAAGGGGAGTAGGCGATGTGCTTGTCGATGCCCTTCCCGGGGACTCCGTCTTGTTTTTTAACTGAGAAGAAAAGGCGCCCGTCGTTCATTATCTGCCAGTGCGGTTCGTTGAGCTCGTGGCCATCCGTGAGGAAGAGGGAGTTGTACATGCGGTCGAGGCTATCGATCCGAGCCCAGCAGTAGAACGTGAGAGAGCGATGTTCTCCGGGGATGGCGACGCGAACTCGGCTTCCGGTCGGACTGAAGTTTAGGGAGCCGGCGGATTGTCCCCATCGATCTGCAGCGTTTCGAGCGCTGACGATGGTTCCGTGTAAATCAGATCCCGATACATCGATTAATTGACGGCCTGATGTGTCGCTACGGTTCATCGGGAAATAGGCAACGATTCGCGGGTCTTGCCCAAGAAGGGCGCTTTGCTCGCTCCAGGCATTTTGGCGTTCTTGACGTCTTGTTGAAAAACGGTGCGCGAAATCCCCCATTAGTGGATACGAATTGGAATTCAGGCTGACTGGCGAGAGTTCGCCGGCTGTGGTCCAGCGTAAGGATTCGCCGTCAGCGAGCATGTGTTTCGCCTTGGATTTAGGATGCCATTCGATTTCGCCCTGCAAGACGTGCATGTCGGCGTGTTCGGACGTTACGTCTAATGCGAACTCGGTTCCCAGGTCGATAAGATCGCCGGAGACGGTCGATACTTTGAAGCCTTGGGCGGCGGTGGGGACTAAGGCACGGATTTTGCCTTTGGCGACGGTCATCTCCATGGGCGAGTGAATTTCGAATTCGGCGGCTCCTTCAATGATGACCGTAACGCCGCTAAATAATTCGAGTTGGGCGATGCCAGACTCCATCTGGATATTGCCCTGTGGCATTAGGTCACCGCGATCGAGGTAAGGCTGATTGCTCCAAACGGCATCGGAATGCTCGGCTAGGATGGCGAAGCCGGTGGCGCTTGGTTCGGCGCTTGCTAATTCGGGAGCGCTGGTTGGTCGATTCATTTGCCAGCTTAGAACGCCCATCATGATGAATAGGGCGATTGCAGCGATCCCTACGAGGGCACGGGCATGTTCGATCCAGAAAGGGATGGGAGGCGTTTCAGTGGTTTCGACGAGACTTTCGGCTTCGGTTGCAAGCGCGTAGTTGAGTTTAAGGCGTCGGTAGTAGGCCTTTCGGGCTTCCGAGTTGACGCGCATTTCCGCTTCGAGCCGGAGGAAATCGGCTTCGGAAATCGATCCGTCGAGCAATTCGTCGATTAGTGGGTTCCGTTCGTTGATGTTCATGCTTGGACCTCCTTGCTGAGAGCGATGCGTTTTTCCACGCAGATTTGAAGACGGTTTCGAAGCCGGTGAAGCGTAACTTTCAGTCCGCCGATGCTACGCCCTATTTGAATGGAATATTCTTTGAGCGGGGTGCGTTTGAAGTAGCGGTGGTGGATCAATTCGCGATCTGCGAGTTTGAGCATCTGGAGGCAGCTACGAAGGGCGATTTGATGCTCTGATAGATCATCTAGCTCGGAAACCATTTCGTCGGCGATCACATCTTCAAGTTCGTCGCAGAATACGAGTCGCGCATCTTTGGCTTGGCCGAAGCGGTATTTGCGCACTTGAAAGCGAGCGATACTGAAGGCCCAGGCCTTGAAATTGGTGCCGATCTCAAAATCGCTGCGTTTTCCCCAGATTTTAGCGTTTGTCTCCTGCGCGACATCTTCCGAAGTGGAATCGCCTGGCATGAGGGATTGGACGTACAGATGTAGTGCAGGCTGGTGTTGAGTCAGCAGGGAAACGATCGCGGCATCTGTATCTTTGGGGTCCATGAAGTAAGTATTACATGGCAAATCCCATTTTTCAGCAAAAGGTTAACATTTTTCTGAAAAAAAGTGCTTTTTTAGGAAAAAGGGGCCCGGATCGGGCTGATGGATCCACGTTTGAGGAGTCGGGTAGTTGCGAGGCGGATGTCTAAGAGACTGTTAAATAAGTCGGGGATTCCTCCGCTGCATAATTGTAGGAGCGGGTTTACCCCGCGATAATGCGTGCCTATACCGTAACAATGAAAAATCGCGGTCCACGCTTCGCGGGACCGCTCCTACACGGACTTATTTAATGGAGTCTAATAATGCGTAGCCATCATTGTCCACATCCACCAGGTAAAGAAGGTGCCGAACCACATGAGGAAGTAGAAGGCGATTTTCATGTCGGGCATGACGAAGTAGGTGAGTAATGCGAGTACGGTGGAGGTAATGATGGACGATAGTATCGACCAACGGATTTTGCGTTTGGTTTCTTCGGGTTTCATTTTGGAAATCACTGGATCGTGAACGCTCGGCTTTATGGGCTGTCTTTGAGAGCTTCGTTCTTCACGAGTTTTCGAAGTTCTTGCAGGTTTGAAGACAAATTCGCTGCCGGATTTTCAGGTTTCATTCTACGCTTAGGCTTGTTGGCTTGGACGTGGGAGTTTGCAAGGACCGCGCCAAGTTGGCTTATGTTGCGTAAAACCTTAAAGAATAAGGTGTTCGGGCCATTTGCTTAGAATGCAAGTGTAACGAAATATCGTTTAAAACGAAAAATCGTTGAATAGAGACGAAATTTCGTTACACATACTGAATGGATTTCTATGCGGAAGGTTCGAAATTCGAATCGGGTTTCAGTTCAGCGCTTGGTGAGTTGATTTTGAATTCAGCTGGCGATGGTATTTTCGGTTTGGACGCGAATGGCCGAACGACTTTCGCGAATCCGGCTGCTTGCGAGATGATTGGCTACAGTCAGGAGGAAATGCTCGGCGTGCCATCTCACGACTTGATTCATCACTCCCACCCGGATGGCTCGAGTTACTCGGCGAAGACTTGTCCGATCTACGCAGCGTTTAGCGATGGGAAAGTCCATTCTGTAGGAGAGGACGTTTTCTGGCGAAAGGATGGAACGAGCTTGAATGTTGAATATACCAGCACTCCGATTTGGAAGAGCGGGGACTTGATCGGGGCGGTGGTGGTCTTTCGAAATCTGACGCCGTTGAAAGAATCGGAGGAGAATCTCCGAAAGGCCTTGGGCGAAGTTCGGAAGTTGAAGGACCGATTGGCTGCGGAGAACACGTATTTGCAGGAGGAGATTAAGCTGCAGAACAACTTTGAGGATATCGTAGGACAGTCGGCGGCGATTGGGAACGCTTTGATGCGCGTGGAAACGGTGGCTCCGACTTCGGCGACCGTGTTAATTACGGGAGAAACCGGAACGGGGAAGGAGTTGCTGGCGAGAGCAATTCATCAATTGAGCGATCGAAAATCGGGTCCGTTTATAAAGGTTAATTGTCCGGCGATTCCCAAAGATTTGTTTGAGAGCGAATTCTTCGGCCATGTGAAAGGAGCCTTTACGGGAGCTACATGCAATCGGGCGGGTCGGTTTGAATTGGCGGACAAGGGCACGCTTTTCCTAGACGAAGTGGGCGAGTTGCCTCCTTTGATGCAAAGTAAGTTGCTTCGAGTATTGCAAGAGCGCGAGTTCGAGCGGGTCGGAGAAAGTCGACCTATAAAAGTGGATACGCGAATTGTCGCCGCGACGAATAGGAATTTGAAGAAAGAGATGCGCGAGGGAGGTTTTCGCGAGGATCTGTATTATCGGTTGAATGTGTTTCCGATTCAAGTGGCGCCCTTGAGAGATCGACGAGAAGATATTGGCGATTTGGCTACGAAGTTTCTATTGGCGGCAAAAAAGCGGTTCAATCGATCATCACCCCGTTTGACGAAGGCAAATCTGAATCAGCTGCAGCAATATGATTGGCCGGGGAATGCGCGTGAGTTACAGAATGTAATCGAGCGGGCTACGATAACAGCAACCGGTAAAGCGCTTCGATTCGAGTTGTCGGATACGCATTTCGGCGGGGGATATCCGGAGGGCGATCAGGGTGTTCAGGAAATCCTGACGGATGCGGAAATGAAGCGTCGCGTTGAAGAGAATATTCGAGAGGCGTTGAGGGAAACGGATGGCAAAATTTACGGCCCTGAGGGCGCGGCTGCGTTGTTGGAAATGAAACCGACAACCCTGGCGTCCTTTATTGCGAAGAATCGATTGAGGAGAAGCTGATTGGCGCAATTAACTTGAGAGAAGTTCCCTTAGCCGTTCTAGGCTTGGTCGTTGATTTTTCTTTATCAATTCGATGGCTTCGGAGATCTCCACGACCATTCGTTTTCGGAAGTCCATTTCGTCCCATTCCGATAGAAGTTGAGTGACCTCTAGGGCGTAGACCTGAACATTGCAGAAGCCGGCCCATTTTTCGTATTCGTATTCGGATATCAATGTTGAGGAAGCATGGCCAATAACGCCCGCCTCTTCGAGCGCTTCTTTGGCGGTCGAGGCTTCCGGAGTCATAATGGGTTCGATAATACCTTTGGGGAAAATCCAGCGTTTTGAAGATCTGGAGGTGATCAATATGATTTCAATACGATCATTTTCTTTCCGGTAGGGGATGACTGCGGACTGTCGGTAGGTCCTGTTAGGCTTGGACGTCATTGGGCCTGAAGCTACTAATGAGTTCTGGAAAAAGTCCAACTTCAGTTTCGGTTTTACCCCAAGATCTGGCACTGTCGGAATTGAGTAGCTGATCTTCGATGGGCGAGTCATTGATTGACTTGGGCTTGGGTTTGCAGATTCATAGTAAGGTAGGTTTACTTATGAAGCTATTATCCCGAATACCCTTTTTGCTAGTTGCCTGCTTGGTTGCGTGCACCCCGAAAGAAAGCGATAACGATAGCGTTGTCGAATGGCCTAAGTACCGAGGACCGGGCGAGCAGGGCGTTTCAAAAGCGCGAAACGTTCCTACGGAATGGTCGACCGAGAAGAATATCATTTGGAAGGCGGAGATTCCTGGTCGCGGCTGGTCTTCTCCTATTTTATTGGATGGAAAGATCGTGCTGACGACGGGGATCGAGGAACCCATGGATGAGATGCACGATTTGAAGGTTCTTCAAGTAGACGCCGAGACAGGCGAGATCCTGTGGATCAAAACCGTGTTGCAAGCGACCCTTGCGGAAGGCGCGGATAGGAATGAAAAAAACAGTTTGGCTAGCCCGACGGTCGCAATCGACGAAGGCGTAATCTACGCTCACTTCGCTCACATGGGAACGGTGGCTCTGGACTTCGATACTGGAGAAACGCTTTGGAAGTATAAGGTTTCCTTTACGGCTAAAAACGGAGCTGGCGGAACGCCTATCGTGTTGGACGATTTGTTGGTCTTTACTGCAGATAGCCTTGAAGAGCCTGCTATAGTAGCTCTTTACAAGAAGACGGGAAAGGTGGCTTGGAAGACCGTGAGAAGTCACCAGGTAAAAAATAATTTTTCGCACGGCACGCCGTTGGTTATCGAGAATAACGGTCGCACGGAAATTATTAGTCCGGGTAGTGGCATGGTAGGCGCATATAGTCCTGAGGACGGAAAGGAGCTTTGGCTGGTGCGGTATCCAATGGGATTCTCAATGTCGACGCGACCGATATTCGTGGATGGTATCCTCTATATGGGGACGGGATTCTCGCGTCCTAGTTTTTATGCGATTCGGGTCGATGGGGCGACTGGAGATTTAACCGACACGCATGTTAAATGGATGTTTCACAAGAGCATGCCAAAAACGCCGTCGCCGAATTTCGTCAACGGCAACATAATCACGCTAGAAGATGCTGGACGGATGCAAAGTCTTGACGCGGAAACGGGCGAGAAACGTTGGATGGAGCCTTTGAGGGGGATGTTTTCCGCATCACCGGTTCAGGTGGGCGAGGATCTTTTGTATGTCGTTAGCGAGGATGGGCTCTTTTATGTGCTTCGAATTAGTGATGAGGGTTGCGAGATTATCTCCCAAATCGAAATGGATGAAGAAACTCTGGCGACGCCTGCTATCGTCGACGGACTGATCTATCTCCGGACTCGGCATCATTTGTGGAAGATTGGGAATGAAGGTTGAGGTGTAGGGAATCACGCAAAGAAGCAAAGACGCAAAAGAGTTTCGGGGGATGAGGCTTAAATCGATCGGTCTCTAAGTTGTAGGAGCGGGTTTACCCCGCGATTGGGTATGGGGCATCGATTGAGGACCAAGCCGTAGTCACGGCTTCGTTGCTTACTTTGGTAGCGGCCGATCTTCCCGCTCAGCGCATACGCGTCAACTTAACTGAAATCAGA
>JAPKDW010000105.1 GCA_028822375.1 Opitutaceae bacterium
GCTGCCAATACAAGCCAGCTGTAGTCGACTGCGAAGGCGGTCTTGTACTTGAGCTTGAGGCTTTCGGGAATCTGGTCGATTTCGTCGAGCTCGCCGTCGAAGTACTTCAGGTTGTTGAGCATTTCCGTATCCCAGAGGCCACGTTCCTTGAGGTCGCGAACGAGGTACTGATTTAGAATCGTGAATTCGCCGGATAGGTTGCTCTTAACGAAGAGGTTCTTGTACGAAGGCTCGATACAGGGAGAGGTGCCTGTGATGTTCGAGATCGTAGCGGTTGGCGCGATAGCCATGACGTTGGAATTGCGCATGCCGTGCTTGGCAACCTTTTCGCGAATAGGGGTCCAGTCCATCTTGCCGCCGCGTGGTACGTCGATGACTTGACCGCGTTCTTTTTCGAGTAGGTCGAGCGTGTCTTGCGGGAGCAGTCCGCGATCCCACTTGGAGCCTTTGTAGCTTTGGTAGGTGCCGCGTTCGGCTGCGAGATCGCTAGAGGCCTCGATGGCGTAGTAGGCGATTGCTTCCATGGCTTCGTCGTTGAATTCGACGCCTTCTTGGGAAGCGAATGCGGTGTCACGTATATAGAGCGCGTTTTGCAGACCCATGACGCCGAGTCCGATTGGACGGTGGCGTTGGTTGGATCGTTTGGCGGCTTCGGTAGGGTAGAAGTTGATGTCGATCACGTTGTCGAGCGCTCGGATCGCAGTCTGGATCGTTTCGCGGAGCTTTTTGTGATCGATGTTTCCATCCTTATCGAGGTGCTGGTCGAGCACGATGCTACCGAGGTTGCAAACGGCCGTTTCGTCGTTGCTGGTATTGAGCGTGATCTCGGTGCAGAGATTCGAGGAGTGGATGACGCCGACGTGGTCCTGTGGGGAGCGCACGTTGCAAGGGTCCTTGAAGGTGATCCATGGGTGGCCAGTTTCAAAGATCATGCGGAGCATGTTCTTCCAGACTTCGATGGCGGGAACGGTCTTGGTCCACATTTCGCCTTTGGCAGCTTTGGCTTCGTAAGCGTTGTACTTTTCTTCGAACTCGGCTCCGTAGGTGTCGTGTAGGTCTGGCGCTTCGCTTGAGCGGAAGAAGCTCCACTGGCCGCGTTCTTCCATGCGCTTCATGAATAGATCGGGCACCCAGTTGGCCGTATTCATATCGTGGCAACGACGACGGTCGTCACCGGTGTTCTTACGAAGTTCGAGGAAATCGTAGAGATCATTGTGCCAGGTCTCCAAATACGTGCAGCCGGAGCCGCGACGTTTGCCGCCTTGGTTGACTGCGATGAGCAGATCGTTGTGCAGCTTGAGGAATGGGACGATGCCTTGGCTTTCGCCGTTAGTTCCGGAGATGTGGCTACCGGTGCCGCGTACTGCGGTCCAGCTGCCGCCGAGTCCGCCTGCCCACTTGGATAGGTAGGCGTTTTCCGCGATACCGCGCTGCATGATGCCTTCGATGGAGTCGTCGACGTAGTACAGGTAGCAAGAGGAGAGTTGCGAGTGGCAGGTGCCGGAGTTGAAAAGGGTGGGAGTCGACGAACAGAAGCGGCGGCTCTTGTAGAGTTTGTAGAGCGCTCGGACACGGGTTTCGCGTTCGGCTTCTTCGATAAAGAGTCCCATGGAGACGCGCATCCAGAAGAATTGGGGCGTTTCGATACGGCGGGAATTGGCGAGTCCGTTGGTTTTGTCGACGATCAGGTAGCGATCGTAAAGGGTTTGCACGCCGAGGTAGTCGAATTCCAAGTCGGCAGTCGGGTCGAGGACTCGGGAGAGCTTTTCGATGTCGTACTCTTTGATTCTTGGGTTGAGGCGACCGATCTTGATGCCGTGGCGGATGTACTGCTTGAACTTTTTTTGATGGAAGCGTTTGAGCTCGCGAACGCCGTCTTTGACGATGCTCCAGCCGAGGACTTCTTCGTAAATGTAGGTGAGCTGGATGCGAGCAGCGAATCTAGCAAAGTCCGCGTCTTGCTCGATGAGGGTACGGGCGTTAAGCGTAACGGTTTTCTGGAGACCGTCTTCGCTGATCTCGTCGAAGATCGAACGGCGCAGCTCGGATTCGATTTCGTCTGCAGTGAGGCAGAGGTTGAGGCCGATCATAGCGAAGTCGATTCGCTTCTTTAGATCGACGCCGTCCCAGAAGAAAGTGGAACCATCGTCGTTTTTGACAACGACCATCGAGTTTTGCTCGGGAGTGTCTACCCCTAGTTGGGCTTCCGCTTCGCGTCTTGTACGGCGTTCGGCGCGGTAGAGAATAAAGTGTTCGGCCACCTTGAAGTGTCCTTGGCGCATGAGTTCTTCTTGAACCATGTCTTGCACTTCCTCGATTTGGACGAATGCGCCTCCAGAGGCTTCGAGGCGTTCGGTGATTCCGTTGGCTACGGCTACGGCCGGCTCGGAGTTTAATTCTAGAGTGAGGAAGGCCTTGCGGACGGCGATCTCGATCTTCTGCTGTTTCCAAGGCACGACTTGTCCGTTGCGACGGATGAGGCGTAGGGTTTTGAGGCCTGAGTTTTGGTCGGCCGCGAGCTTGCGCTGGCGATTCATGAGCATACTTTTTGCCACGTCATAGGCATCATTGTCAACCAATGTGCGTTCGATGATGTCGTAGACCTCAGCCAATCCAAAACGTGTCTCGCGTGTCGAAGCGGATTTGTCTTCTAGTTTGCCGCAAACCTGCTTGGCGACTTCTTGTACCCAACCTCTGTTCTTCTCGGTGAAAATTTCCTTCTCGTTTTGCGATAGCAACACATTTGCCAAGGCGTTGCCGATGGTGTCCATGATTTCGCTCTGGTCGAAGGTCGCTTCGCCTTCGTGGGTGACGACATGGATTTTGGATTCTTTTTCGAGTTCCGAAGCTTGGGCTCCTTCGCGCCAATCGTAATCCAATTTCTTCTCACGTGAAATGGTTACGAAACGCTTTAGGGCTAGGTCTTCTTCGAGGTTAGGATTGATCATAATGCGATGGATGAAACGATGAGGGATTAGGGATTAGGGATGAGGAATGAGGAATGAGGGATTAGGGATGAATGGGCGGTGGAAAGGATGAAGGAAGAAGCGAGAATACCTCATGATTCCTCCTTCCTGATTCTTACTTTAATTAAAGGTCGTCGTCGCTTTCGATTTCGAGGGACGAAGCTTTTTGGTACTCAGTGACGCGGCCTTCGAAGAAGTTTTGCTCCTTCTTAATATCCATCATCTCTGCGAGCCAGGGTAGGGGGTTTTTGACGTTGCCGATGAGCGGCTTGAGTCCAACGCCTTCAAGGCGACGGTCTGCGATATAGTCAATGTACAGAAGAAAGTCTTCTTTGCGCAGGCCGATGGAGTCCATCGGTAGGCAATCGTTGATGAAATCTTTTTCGAGCTGAATGCCTTCGGCCATCGTATCGCGCAGCTCTTCTTTGAATTCTGCAGTCCAGATTTCCGGATTCTCTTCGGCGAGTTCCATGAGCAAGTTACGGAGCAGCTCGATGTGGTTGGATTCGTCGCGGAGCGTGTAGCGAAACATTTCGCCGATGCCCCGAAATTTGTTTTGGCGATAGAGCGAAAGGATCATTCCGAACATGCCGTAGAATTGGGTACCTTCCATGCACTGGCCGAATACGAACAGGTTCTTGGCGAACATCTGCTTGTTTTTCGGATCGGTCATATCCATGTCGCGACGCAAGCGATGCGAGGTGCGAGTGACGAATTCGTTTTTCTTAACGATGCTTTCGATGTCTTCGAACATCGCTTCGCATTCGTGTGGGTTGATGCCGAGAGAGCTGATCATGTAGAGCAGCGAATCGGCATGAACGTTTTCTTCGTGGCTGTGGCGACCGAGTACGAGCTTGAGCTCGGGAGCGGTGACCAGCTCGCGAATTACGTGTATGACGTTATCCCCTACGATGCCTTCGGCGGCGGAAAAGTAACCTACGCTCATCATGATGATCCAGCGCTCGATGTCGGAAACGACTTCGTCGTCCTTCCACTGCTCGATATCGCGGTTCATGATGATGTCTTCCGGCTCCCAGTGGTTCGCCTTCATGTTCTTGTACAGCTCGTAGGCCCAATTGTACTTCAGCGGTAGCAGGTTAAAGCACATGGATTGACGGCCGTTTATGACCCGTTTTTCCGCGAACGCTTTTTCCGCTTTCGATTGGTCCAAAACGAATGTTTTGGTGCCGACTTTGTACGATTTATTCATGTGGAAGGAAAATAATGAAGATGAGTGGTTGAAAAGGTGCTGAAATCGAGAAAGGAGCCTCGAAAAGGGGAGCAAAGAAACACATTCGCCAAGGACTGGCGAATTTAAGTTATTTTAAGTTATCCACTTCTTGCTAACCACAAGATGGTGTGGGCAATCAGAAGAAGACCACAAGATATTGTGATTTTTTTTTGCGACGTCAACGCGTTTGTCATATTTCTCTTATCGAAAATGGAACTCGAATAGGGTTGATTTCGAGCTAACGGCTTCATTTTCAAGAGCTTGCCGCAAGTGAAAGGGAGATCCGAAAAAACGTTAATTTTTCGATCGGAAACGGACTTATTCGACAACCGTTTCGGTTTCCAGGGGAGACTCCTCTTTGCGCTGCTTTGTGGTGCGAAAAAGGCTCCATTTTGGATCGGAGATCGTGCCGGTCAAATTGACCTCGAAAATCCCGGTGAAGATGTCGAGGACGAGTCCTGGAAATTTCAGCAAAGGGCTTGAACGAAGGGGGTAGAGTCTTGCTTTGAAATCGAGCTCGCCTGCTTCGAGATCGTAGTTTCCGCGACTGGCGATTTGGGCGACAGGGCCTTTCAATGTGACATCGGGGAATTCGACATAGCGTTGTTCGACTGTGAAATCGCCTTTTGCGTCTTCGAATTTTAGAGTGGTGAAGGGAAGGTTGGCACCTTCGAGCACGCGTGACAATCCGCCGAAAAGCTGGAGTTGGTAGAAGTCGGCTCCAGAAATTTGATACGTTCCTTTGCCATCGTAGGAAAGGGTGTCGCCGACGATGCCTGCGCCTTCGAAGGTTAAGTTAAGGCCGCCACCGTAGCTGGAGAGCTCTTCCGTGGAGAAACTGGATGCGGAGCTTTCTTCGTCGTTTTCGCTAAAGTAGATGGCGCTGGCTTTGAGGGTGTTTCCGAAGTGGGCTTCGTCGAGCGTGATTCCCAGTTCGATCTTTTCGTCGACGATTTCCGCATGGGCTCTAGCGGTGCCTCCGGCTAGGCTCGCAGTGATGGTTGGGAGGCTGGCCCAGCCATTGCCGAGCTTGACGATGGCGCTGACGCTATCGAGCGGGTAGTGGTAGTAGCTGAAGGGGTGGTCGGTATCGACTTGGAGGTCGATGGCATAATCGAAGAGGTTTCGATTGCGAACGCTGGAAGCTACGGCTACCACGTGCGGCGGGATTTCGTAGCCGTAGGGTTCGAGGATTTCGATGACGTTTTGACGGACTTCTTTAATAAGGTCGGGGCCTATGCTGAGATCGATGTTGGTTTCGGCATCGATCCAAAGGGCGGTCATTTTGAATTGTCCGTCTCGTGGGTCTCGGGCGATGGAGAATTGGGCTTCTCCACGGGCGTCGCCTTCTTCTCGAAGGAGAACCAGGTCGTAGAGGTCGAAGTAGCGCTGCAATATATACATGCGCGTTTCGATCGCCTTCATCGGATGCCCTCGAATGATCAGTTCTTCGCAGAGACCGTATCCAGTGATCTTCAAGGTCTCGGGGCGTTTGATGATTTGGCTGGAATCCATCAAGCAGTAGAATCCGGCTTCTGGGAATTCGAAATTGCCCCAGAACTTGGTCCACCAGTCTGCGGGTATCCAATCGTTGATGAGGTTGGGATTGAAGAGTCCGTCGATGAGGATGCGTCGGCTTAGGGTCTCTAGGTTCACTCCGATCGACATCCACCCGTTTTGAGGACCGCTGCGAAGCCAGAGATTGTAAACGTCTAGATTTTTGCCGCGGAGTTTTGTCTGGGCGATCGCATGGTCGAAGTGGGCTCCTCGCGAAGTGACGCGACCGGTTTCGACGAAGGCGTCGGCGCTGTGCGGGATCCAGGATCCGTCGAATTCGGCGCTAGCTTGGACTGTTATCTTATCTTGGATAAGCACGTAGCTTTCAATCGGCCTTTGCTCCAGCCTCTCTTGAAATTGAGGGGCGCAGAGCGAGGCTATTTCGGAGGCGAAGCTGATGAGTTCCTTTGT
The DNA here is from genome assembly GCA_028822375.1 of Opitutaceae bacterium. Taxonomy (GTDB): domain Bacteria; phylum Verrucomicrobiota; class Verrucomicrobiia; order Opitutales; family Opitutaceae; genus Pelagisphaera. The sequence continues at coordinate 6,166 of JAPKDW010000105.1, forward strand.
CGGAGAGCCGGACAAGGCTACGGATGCGATTCGCGTTTCCGGATTGCCGGTTACATCGATTTGCCAAGGGGAGTTTTGCAAGGCGAAGATCGCCTGGGCAGTCCAGTCGCCGTTTTCCAGTGGTTTGGTTTCAACGGCTAGGTGAGATAGGATTTCGACATCCTTGCCAATCGAGTCGGCAGTGGCGCGAACGAATACCGGCAGCCAATCTTCAAGGCTAGGGAAGGTCTCCCAGACGGTTTCGATATGAAGATTTTCGGCGAAGGTGTTTTGCGGTCCGGTAGCTCTGGCGATATTCGTTTCCAGACGGGCGTATTCGCCGTGCCAGGCATCGAGCTCGATGCGGATCTCTTCGGCTTTCGCCTGATCTTTCCAGTGGGCTTTCTTTATAGAGAGTTGGGCGTGGAGAGATTTTTTTTCGCCTTTGGGCGCGTCGATCTGGATACGAGCTTCGAGTCCGTCGATTGAGTTGAGGGCAGCTTTTACTTTTTGAGCGTTTTTGTGAAAGGCGATGAGGCTTTCGTTGAGCGATAGAGGCGTTTCTCGGAGCGTTTGTTTAAAGGGTAGGTCTTCGATGTCGATGATGCCGCTGGCGATTCCCCGAACGTCGGCGAAACGGAATTTGGATCGTTTGATCTCCCAGCCTTTGAGCTGGTTCTCTACGCGTAGATCGATTCTGTCGATGAGCGGTTCCGATAGGCCAGAGGGCGAAATAAGGGCCGGGACGATGAGCGATCCGTTTAGAACGTCTAGTTCGCTCAGTCGCGTTTGCCCGAAGAGTAGGAGCGCGGGGTTGAGCTTGATGCTTATTAGATCGGCCCGTGCAATTTCGGATTGGAGTGTATCGGAGTGGATGACGGGATCGTCGATCGTTATGCGGCCGCTTGGTTGCAATCGAATGCCTGACATCGAAAGACTGACTCCTTCGGCATGAAGTCTGTCTTCGAGCATCCGAATGAGGAAATCGGGCATGCTGCTTTCATCCAAGGTTACGATATAGGCGAAGATGCAAACAAGTCCGGCGAGTATGCCGACGGTGATCGTATAGAGGAAATCGAACGCTGCTTTGCAAACGAGGCACGAACCGTGCCAGGCCATTTTACGTTTCGATTTACTATCGTTCTGCAAGAGGCCGTTCCTCGGTTCCTATTGGTTGCCGTTGTTAGCGGGCTGTTCGCCAGCGGAGGGAAGTGGCTTGTCTGGATCGAAGGGTTGTTCCGGAAGCTCGCGTTTGACGCGATCGAAGACGGCTTCGCTAAAGGCGTCGATGAATGATTGGCGAAACTTGAATACGGTATCGCTTTCAATTGAACCGCCTATTAGGAGCGGGCCGCCAGTTAGTTCGGAAAGGTAGAGTTCTACGTCGCGGCTTTGTTCGGCATCGGCGACCTTCCAGACGAAGGTGACATTGAGGGAGTATACCCATGGCTGGCGCTTCCCAGCGACCTGTATGTTCGATGCGTAGGCGTTCTGCAGATACGATTTAACGCTGAAGGATTCGAGTTCCTTTGAAATCGGTTGAGGGAATTGAGGATCGCTGTCGGTTTTATTGAAGAGGATTTGGCCATCCGAGAGTTTGTTGACCGCGATCTTTGAAACGCGCGCTCCCTCGGGAAGGTTGAAAAGGTTGCGGTCTTGGAATTCGAATGCTCGGTCGGCGATGAGCGATAAGGTATCGTTGGAAACGAGGTAGACGAAGTCCTTTTCCTTGAGTTTAACGTAGCGGAGCGATCGATCATTTATTTTTCTATCGCCGTAGAGAAGGGTTTCGACTTGCGGAGAGTCGAGGGCTTCAGATTGGTCGCGCGATCGAGACGACGCAATACTGATCGAAAATATTGGAACTTCGAGTCCGTAGCTTTCCAGGTCGGCTGCCGTGGGAGCGTCGTGAACGAATCCAGAACTATCGTCTGAGGCGATGGCTTGGATGGCGTTGAGCCACGAGAGGGCTTCGTCGACTGCTTCGCTGGAACCTTTTTCTCGTACGATGCCTTGTTCTTGATCCGAAGAGAGGATGTCCCATTCGCCAGTTTCCAGTTTTTGGAGATCGAAGGAGCCTTGGCCTTCACGGTCGAACGAGATAGAGGTGGCAAAATTGGTGTCGACTTCGATAATGCGGCGGTTGCGTAGTCGGGTTTGAGCGGCCTCGAGATCGCTGAGGTAGTTGATTTCCAATTCGAATATCGTGCCGCGACTTTCGAGTTTCGCCCAGCGTAGGGAATCGTCGTCAGCGTTGACTGGGTCGCCGACTTCGAGGGCCTCGCGACTTTGGTCGGATTCGATGGCGATTCGGAGAAAGGGATCCGAGAGACCGTACTGGGAAAGTTCGATCGGCGTGGGTTGGACGATGTTCTGGCTTTTCAGTTCCAGTAGTTGGCCTAGGAGGGTGTTCACTTCGATTGAATCAGCCCGGGCGCGAATGGGCGTTTCGAGTATCCAGAGGTCGTTGTTCTTTGTGATGCGCGTTCGCAAATTGCTGGCTTCACGAAGTTGAAGGTTCCAGGACTCGACCTCGAAGATGCTAGATTTGAATATGCGTGGATTGCGGAGGGCTTCGAGTTCGATGGTGAGGCTGTCGAGGAGGCTACGATCGACTACGTGGATTTTCGATTGGTCGTGGGAAAGAAGGTAGAGGTGGTTGCCGACAGCTGTGGCGTTGCCGATGCCGATGGAGTAGGCGGTTTCGCCTTTTCCGAATTTGAGGGTGATTTCGGGTGGTTCTAGCCCGTATTCTTTTAAAGAGGTGCCGGCTTGCCCCAGGCGATCGGTGTCGAAGCTAACTTTCGTATCCAGAAACTGTAGTTGGTTGAGGATGCGTTCTACGGCGAATGTGTTTGCGGGCCAGCGGTAGGGTTCGGTCAGCATCCACCCGTCCTCTTCCAGTTCGATGGAAAGGCCGCGACTTTGAGCGGCGTTGGAAATGCGCAGGAAATCGATGTCTATGGCAAGCGATGCTAAGGCGTTGCGATCTTGGTCTTCGATGGAGCGCGAGTCGCCCCAAGGGTCGATGTAGAAAATATAGGTCAGGAGACCTAGCAGGATGACGAGCAGCGTGAGTGTGATTTTCAGTCGCATGGCGGTGATTACTGTCTTCGAGCGAGGTAGACGATCAACCCGAAGAATCCCACTACGAGGGGCGGTCCGAACCAAATGAGGTATCGGGAAATCAGGAGTTGTTCGATGCTAAGGTCTAGCTTAACTTTCCGGATCGGGCGAGGCGGAATATTTAACTGAGCGACGCGATCGATCGCGTAGTTGATAGCGTTTAGGACGAGAAATAAGTTCCCCGAAGCCTGTATTCGGTTGTTGGTGATGAAGTTCGATGAGCCGATAACGGTTAGACGCCCGCCTGGAATACTGATGCCGAGCGAAGAATCCACTTTCCGTTCGGAAATGGCTCCAACGCGGATGGGTCCTACTAGATCGATCGCGGGATCGTAAGTGGGCGTTTCTTCTGTGGCGTAGTTCTTTTCGCCCCAGCTTTGGGAAGAGGTCTCCATTAGTTCGGTGACGATTAAGGAATCGTCGATAGGCCGACCTGGATCTTCGCGAACGACGCGGGCTCGGTCGGTCGTGATGTGCAATCCCATTTCGAGAAGCTCGTCAGTGATTGCGTGAGAACTGTATCGGCGGATCATGAGATCGCCGCCATTGATAACCGAGGCACGGTCGGTTTCGACGGCAATGGCGTTATCGGTAAGGATGCCCCAATCGAATAGGAGATCGTCCAGGCCGTGTTGATCGCCCGGCTCTAGCAAGACGAGCAGTCGTCCTGAAGAGCGGCGCAGATAGGTTTTGAGGAGTTCTTGCTCTTGCGGCAGAAAGCGCGTTTTCGGACCAGGAATGATAAGGAGAGAGGCGTTTTCGGGGACTTTGTTTTGCGAAGCGAGATTGAGAGTACTGACCTTGATATTGCGACTTTTCAGTTCGTCTTGCAGGCGAGATATGCCTTGGCCGGAGGTGAAGTTTTGAAGGTCGAGTTCGCCGTGTCCGCTGGTGAAGTAGATGTGTGGAGGGTTTTTTTGCGAAACTTCGAGAACCGATTGCGTAAAGACGCTTTCGCCCAGGAATTCGTGCAGCTCGTTATTTACCATGTGGTAGAGCTTGTTGATCGGGATGACGCGTTTGGTTTGGGGGCCCGAGAGAAAAATAATCGAGTCTTCTTGATCGATTCCTAGCTCTTTAGCTTTGCTGGCTTGTTTGTAGATATCGATATACTCGACTTGAATGCGATTCGTTCCGTTGTTGCGGGTTTCGTATTCGTATTCGTTGAGCAAGGACTTTACGTCGTAGAAAATATCTCGAATGCCGAGGTCGTTGTCTTGATCGGAGAGGGTGACAACGACTTTTATGGGCTGCTCGATCTGAGCGAGGTAGGCAACGGTTTGAGCGGAAAGCGTGAAGTCGCGCCCAAGGGTCGTGTCGATGCGCTTGTAGTTGCGCATAGCGATGGTGTTGACCGCGGCCAGAATTAGGAAAACCAAGATGAACTGGGCGACGGCGTGGAGGCGGTCGACGAGACGATTGGATTGGTAGGATTCAATCAAGTTCATCGTCCTAAGCGCCACCCTCCCGGTATTCTAGTATGAGAATGCTTAAGAAGAGAAAGGCGAGGGAACAGCTCAGGTAGAGAACGATGGCGCGGGTATCGATAATGCCTGAGGAAAAGTCCCGCATATGCTGAATGACGTTGGTATGCTCGGAGAGTTGCTCGACCCAGATTGGCTGGGAGATCCAAAGAGTGGCGAGTTCGTCAAGATTGCTACCGATTGCGATGAATCCGAATACGAGAGTAAAGCTGACGATGCCGGCGACGAGTTGGCTCCGGGTCATGGCGCTGGAGAATATTCCCAGGCTTAGGAAGAGAGTGCCGCTGATTGCGATGAAGGTGTAACCGCCGATGATGGGGTAGGGATCGAAAATGGAGTCTTCTTGAACGAAGGAGAAGAAGAGGTAGTGGAAGCTGCCGGTGAACGCCCATAGCAATGCGTAGTAGACGTAGCTGGCGCAGAATTTCGATAGGATGACTTCGGTCGCGGTGACCGCTACGGTCATAAGGGTTTCGATGGTACCAGAGGAGCGTTCTTCGGCGATGCTTCTCATTGTCAGAAGCGGAACCATAAAAAAAATGGGGAAAACGAAAATTTGGAAGAAGGTCAGAGAAGGACTTTCTTCTTTGGGGTTATTTGCGTAGTCGAGCAGGATCCACTGGAAAACGAATCCCATGATGAGTAGGAAGAGAAACGCGGCAATGTAGGTGCTCGGGTTGATTAGGAGCCTCCAGAGCTCGGCGCGTAGTAGGGTGAAGAAATGCCTCATTCTCGTGGGTTAGCTAGCGGCGGAAATCTCCGTTTCGGCGGGTTCGTCCGAGTCTGGTTTGGGGTCGTCATTGGCGAGGTCCGTATCCAAGGTTTCCCAACTGCGTCTCGTAGCGGCTAGGAAAACATCTTCGAGTGGGGCTTGGCGCATTCTCATCGAACGAACGCGCAGGTCCGTAGAATTGGCTAAGCAACGGAAAAGGTCTTCGCCGCAATCGTGAACTCCGGGGATGCGAATGGTGGCTTTGGAGAAGCCGCAGTTATCGGCTTCGGAAAATTGGTTGATCTCGAATTCCTTGGCGATTGGGGCGAGCGATTCGCGCAGGCTGGCGATCTTGCCGTTGATTTCCATTTCGTAGATCGTGGAGTCGATAAAGGTTTCGCGCAAATCTTGGGGCGTGCCTTGTCCGACGATCTTGCCGCCGTTGATGATGACGACGCGGTCGCAGGTCATTTCGATTTCCGGAAGGATATGGCTGGAAATGATGACGCTCATTTTGCCGCGAAGGCGGGCGATCAGATCGCGGATCATGATCACTTGGTGCGGGTCGAGGCCGATGGTGGGCTCGTCCATGATTATGACTTCCGGGTGGGCGAGGATGGCGTCGGCGATTCCTACTCGCTGCCGGAAGCCTTTAGAGAGCTTGCCAATGATGCGGTCTTGGGCGCGGGTCAAATCGCAACGTTCCATGACTTCGTCGATGCGCTTGGCCCGGTGGCGCATGGGTAATTCTTTGATGCGAGCTCTGAGTTTAAGGTATTCGCGAACACGCAATTCGTTCGGTAGGGGATTGTTTTCCGGCATATAGCCGATGCGCCGTTTGATTTCGTGCGGGTTACAAGCGACGGGGATTCCACAGATTCGGACAATACCGGAAGTTGCCCGGGTGTAGCCGGTTAGGATGCGCATGGTAGTGCTCTTGCCTGCACCGTTGGGGCCGAGAAAGCCGACGATTTGCCCTTTGGCGACTTGGAATGAAATGCCGTTTACGGCGTCGAGCTTTCCAAAGCGCTTGTGAAGTTTTTCGACTTCTATGGCAGGTACCTGTTTTTCCACTATGGCGTTGGCGTTTATTGTACTTAAGGCGCGTTTACGAACTTGCCCTATTTGATGGGCTGAATAAAGACAGGCTTTGTTGGAGTCGCAATCTCAATATGTAATTCAGCGCGAGTCACGGTTTGGATTTACTGGATTTTCGTCTGTTTCATTAGTGACAGCGAAAGGGAGGGGCGCGTTCATTTTTCTAGAGTTACCTCTCCTGCGCGGACTTGAATACGGGAACCGTCGAGGCGTTCGACTATGAGCGCTCCGTGCGGGTCTATGCCGCAGGCTATGCCTTCGATTTTTGCGGCTCCTTGGAAAAGACTGACTTTGCGGCCTTCCAGCGCGTCGTAGGAGGGCCATTTTTCTTTGAGAGGACCTCGATAGGAATCGGAAACAAATTGTTCGTAAGCGAGCATTACGCGACCGGCTAGGGCCGCGGTGAAACGATTGGCATCCTGTTTGGATCCGGTTTCTTGGCGGATGGAAGTGGCGATTGCCTGGAGCTCATCCGGCCAGTCGTCCGCTTTGCCGTTGATGTTTAGACCGATACCGAGGACGAGGTCGCGGGTTTGGTCGGCATCCATTCGAGCTTCCGTGAGAATACCGGCGACTTTCTTTCCGGCAATGTGGATGTCGTTAGGCCACTTGATGTTGCTTTGGACGCGGAAGAACGCGTTGACGCATTCGCAAATGTTGATGCCCATCCAGAGGGTGAACGTTGAAAGCCTGGCAGGCGAAATCTCTGGTCGGAATGCGAAGCTGGCGTAGAGATTGCCGTTTTCCGGGCTGTGCCATACGCGGCCAAATCGTCCGCGACCCTCAGTTTGGAGTTTTGCTAGGACGAGGAAAGGAGCGTCTTCGTCGATGGCCAGTAGGCGTTCGGCTTCGCTGTTGGTGCTGTCAATTTTGTCGCGAAGGACTATTTTTAGCGCTTTGGCGGCACGAGGCAAAGAGGCAATTATGAGGGCTTCGTTGAGCGTGTCAGGTCGTTGAGTTAGTCGGTAGCCTTTGCTGCGTATCGCTTCGAAGTCGAAGCCTTGCGAGCGTAGTTTTTCCATGTGCGACCAGATGGCGACCCGCGAGATGCCGAGTGACTCGGCGAGTCGGCTTCCGGATACGAAATCGCCTTTGGCGGAAAGCAGCTCTTTTAAGATTAAGACTTCTGTACTCGACATGTTTGAGGTTGAAGAGGGATTAGATAAATATCGAATAGGTCAATGGTAGGAGCGAGTTTATCCCGCGATTGTGTCGCATTGC
>JAPKDW010000008.1 GCA_028822375.1 Opitutaceae bacterium
CGATGGGGCAACGGTTCGGCTTCATGGGTAGGTTCTATAAGCGCTATTGCGGATCCGGACAAGGGTTTTATTGGGCTTTTCGGGAATCGATGGCTCGGGCGGACGCCGCGCTCGGTTTGTCGGGCTCGTTTCGGATGGGCGATTGGCGTTGCGAGGCTCGTTCGCAAATACTCTCTTTGCTAGGGCTGCCGATGAACATGCGGGCTGCGCCCTCCGACTGTCTCAGCGAAAATTGTCTCGACCCCGTGCCTAAGACGGGGAGATCTTTGTTCGTCCATGATTTCTCCCAACGAAGGATCCGAGAGCGCAGCGTCATCCGTCCACGTGCCGGATATCGTCGCTAAGGTTTTCGATCCCGGGGGATGGCTCCAAACAGCGCTTTCTCTCGAACACCGCCCCGAGCAGAACGCCATGGCCACCGCGGTCAGCCGATCAATGGCCCGCGACCAGGCGCTCATTTTCGAAGCCGGAACCGGTGTCGGCAAAAGTCTCGCCTACCTCATCCCCGGCATAATCCACTCCATCGAGTCGAAACGTCCGGCAGTCATTTCCTCGAACACCATCGCTCTGCAGGAACAAATCCAACAGAAAGACCTCCCAATCTGCCGCAAGCTCTTTCAAGCGATCCCCGAGCTCAACGCCTACGCAGACTTCAAATCGACCCTCCTCGTCGGCAAAGGCAACTACCTCTGCCCAACGCGCCTCGGCAACGCCATTGCCAACAAAACCGAACTTTTTCCCAACGACGAACTCGAAGAGCTGCAACGAATCGCCGGCTGGTCCCAGCTGACGAAATCCGGCCTGCGCCAGGAACTCAACCCGACCCCCAACTGGGACGTCTGGGAAATGGTCAATGCCGAAGGCTCCGCCTGCAATCGTAAGAATTGCAGCCCCGACACCTGTCACTATCAACGCGCTCGCGCCGAAATGCGCAAAGCCCAGGTCGTAATCGTCAACCACAGCCTACTCTTCGCTCTCCTAAATGCCGGAGGACTCTCGCCCAACGCAAAGGGCATTCTGCTGCCCGACGATTTCCTCGTCATCGACGAAGCCCACACGACTGCCGAAGTCGCGACCGAACACTTCGGCGCCCGTATCAGTTCCTATGGCCTCGACCGCCAACTCAAGAGCCTCTTCAACCCGAAGCGCAAGTCGGGCATCGTCCGCAAGTTTGCTCACCAAAAGCAGCTTCAAACCATCATCGACGCCCAAGAAGCTTCTCAGGAATTCTTCGGCTACCTCGCCGCTACTCGACTTGAGAAACGCCCCATAGCGCGCATTTCCGAACAAGATTGGTGCGAACCTACCATCGTCTCGCCGCTCAAAGCCGTCGTCGAAGTGATGGACAGCATTCTTGCCAAAGTCGAAGACGGAGCCATGCACGACGAGCTCAAGGACCAACGCAATCGCGTACACTCCTCATATGCCGGCATCCGACGCTTCATAGCCCTAGCCGAAGACGATCACGTTCATTGGCTTGAACGGAGCGGCCGACGCAATCAAATCGTCACCCTCCGCACCGCGCCCATCGACATCGCCCCCTATCTAAAAGAAGCGCTTTTCAGCAAAGAAATATCCGTCACTCTCACGAGCGCCACGCTCTCCATCGCCCAGAACATGGAACCCTTTCAACGAAAGGTCGGTGCCCTGGCCGAAGAAGCCTTTCGCGTCGAGTCGCCCTTCGACTACGAAAAGAACACCCGCATCTACATAGCTAGCGACATCCCCGCTCCCTCCAAAGAAGACGCCCGCCTAGCCATGGACGCGCTCATAGACTACATCGACTATTGCGTGGAAAACGTCTCCGGCGGCTCACTCGTACTCTTCACCTCCTATACCGATCTTCGCAAAGCAGGCGACACTCTGGAAACCAAATTCGCCAAGGCCGGTCGCCCCTTCTTCGCTCAAGGACAAGGTCTTTCACGCTCCGAGATGTCCCAAGGATTCCGCGATGCAGGTAACGGCGTCCTCTTCGGCACAGACAGTTTCTGGACCGGCGTCGATGTCCCCGGCCCAGCCCTGTCTCAAGTAATCGTCACCCGCCTCCCCTTCGACGTACCCACTCACCCAATAACCGAAGCGAAAGCCGAACGGATCAAAGAAAACGGCGGCAACCCCTTCGGCGAACTCACCCTACCCGAAGCTCTCGTCAAATTCCGCCAAGGCATCGGACGCCTCATCCGGAAAAAAGACGACAGAGGTATCATCACCGTCCTCGACTCCCGAATTCTCCAAAAAAGCTACGGTCGCCAATTTCTTCAAAGCCTGCCCAAATCGAAATTCATCCGCATGAATCGAGACGACCGGGACGACCGCTTCTGCGACATCGAAGAGATCCCGCCCGCCCAACGCAATCGTCCAAGGTAGGGCTCGATCGCCGAGCGAGCCGCAACAACATCAACCCTTCCACCGAACCATGAAATCCGAACGATTCCAGAAACTCGTCGAGGCCAATCCCGACAACGAACTCTTTCGCTTCTCCCTAGGCCAAGCCCTCATGGACGAAAGCCAAGAAACCTCCGCCATCGCAGCCTTCGACCTATGCCTCGCAAAAAAGCCTGACTGGATGGTCGCTTCGATCTTCAGAGGGAAATGCCTTCTCTCATTGAAGCAAAACGACGACGCCAAAACGGAACTTCAAAAAGCCCTCCAACTCGCCATCGATCAACACCACGAAGACCCCGAAGCCGAAGTCCGCAAACTCCTTTCCACCCTTTAGAAAATCAAGGTAGGGCTCGATCGCCGAGCGAGCCGCAACAATTGCATCCCTCCCACCAATACCGCGATTTGTCCGCGACTGCACTCTTTCCCTGCCATAGGTCAGCCTCGCTGAGGCGACCCTTTTTCATCCGCTGGCGGGTCAGCGACCCGCCCTACAATTGCAGAAAAACCGATTTGAGGTGACGCTTAAAATCGCACTCCATCAAATTCTCCCAATCGAAACTTGACTTGACTTAGATCCGAGCCAGTTTTTGCTCCCTTATTATACGGTTGCCAGGGTAGCTCAGTGGTAGAGCAGGAGACTCATAAGCTCTTGGTCGGCAGTTCAAATCTGCCCCTTGGTACCATATTCGTTTCGATTCCGCTTAGCGGAAGAGCAGCGAAAACGCGCATACTGCATCGAAGAGAAGGCGTTTCTAAAAACTCCTCAGCAACGTCCTCCCACTATTTCAGAGGAGGTCCGCCCTCGGATTACAAATACAATCAAAACGCTGGCATGCGAGAACGACACCAATAAGCCAGCCCAACAATCAATGCTAGACCTGCCCAGCAGCTAGCCACAAACCAGTCGCCGTGTTCGGTATAGAAAGTCGTTTTCCCCTTCCAGCGCTTGTCGCGATCGACTTCCCAGGTCGTTCCACCGGAAAACCAAATCTTACCGTTTTCGTCCAAGAGCTCTTCGCGCACGTTTCCGAATTCGTCGATCCAGCCAGTCCACCCATCGTTGCCAACTCTAAATACGATACGGCGATTCTCTACAGCTCTCAGTACCGAATGCGCCATGTGCTGAAACGATGCCCCACTCTGACCGTACCAAGCGCTATTGGTTGCTACGAACAAGGCTGCTGCTCCCTCTAAAACGGACTCACGAGCTAAGGCCGGAAACACATCTTCGTAGCAAATCAACGATCCGATTTTGATCGTTCGATTCGGCATCGACAATGGCAACAAAACCGGCTTATCGCCTGAATATAAATCGCCATCAATCGGAACGATCTTCTCGATCCAAGGCCAAAACGCGCGCAAAGGAATATACTCCCCAAAAGGCACCAAATGTCGCTTCGAATAATATTCTGGATACATCCCCCATTTCGGGCGAATCATAAAAACGCTATTGCGCCACACCTCGTCCGATTCCGCCGCCAGGGCACCCGCGAATATCGGCGTATCGATTTCCGTCGCCAAACGCTCCACCCAGGTTTGCATCGAAACGTCCCCTTTAATAGGATACGGCAAAGTAGCCTCTGGCCAGAACATGACATCCGGTTTCATTGGCGCCAAACGAAGCGTATTGCGTTCGATTTGCTTCAGAATATCCAATCCCTTCGCATTGTCCCACTTCTCGTCTTGCGGGATCGCCGGCTGCATCGCCGCCGCCCGAAACAAAGGCTCACGGTCTTGACCGGAAATATGACGCGTTTGCAAAAACGTCATCATGACGAAAATCAGCAGAGCCAAATAAAACTCGGGGCAAACCTTCTTCGAACGCTTTCGAGAATATTCGACGATGCGCAACGCATAGGCAGCGATACCTGCATTCAGTAAAACCAAACAAAACGAAACCCCCCAAGCTCCTAAAAACACCGCGCTCTGAAGCATAATCGGCCGACTCCATTGGCTTGCCGACAAAGGTAACCACGGAAAACCCGTAAATACCCATCCTCGGAAATGCTCCAAAATCACCCACAAGGCCGCCGTTCCGAGAGCAAACGGAACGCCCATCCAAACTTCGCCCTTCAACAGCTTTCGACTTAGCCAAGCCGTGCCGAGACACCACACAACAAAATGCAGCGCTACAATCCCAGAAAGCAGGATCAATCCTAGCCATGTAACATGCCGCAACCAAAAAATTAATACGAACCACGACACCCACCCGATCGCCAACCCCGTCCACGCCACCTGTTTATAGGATGGCTCCAATCGCAGCCACAAGAGAAGCGGTATCAGCAACACGAAACCTGCCTCGGGGATGTCGAACGGCGGGAAGGCCACGATCATACCAACCGTCGTCAAAACGATCGCGCAGACCTGAGCTATCGCCATACGATTATTGGAGAACCAATTCGAAATATCGCTAATCAACATTCGCCGACTAAGCAGGCCCAAATCATTCTCGTGAGCAATACAAAATGCCGACTAGCGATATCGGAGCAACTATCCAGTTGATAGACCGGAATTAGCCCAGCACGCTCCCAGAGCCGACGTCCAACAACTAGCCCTCGGTTCCTCCCTGGTTCAAATTCATTCACTGACAAGCGTGAAGATCATTCGATTTCGAGTAAATGGCACAAACCCGCCCCCATACGAATTGCTAGAACACAATAGTCCGGATTCACTCTCCAACTTCGTATCCGACTTCTCTTTCGGTATCAATAAAGGTATTCACATAATCGTAGAGCTCGAAAGGGTAAACATCGGTGCCGTGAGCAGAGCGACTGACACCGATTACTTTACCTGTCATGGTCAGAGACTACCTTACCCGACCTGCATCTGTAGCTTCAGGTATTTCAACTAACTCGCCCGTCTTACAATCATAGATGTAACCATAAATTGGTATTTCGGATGGGACCATCGAATTATTGCGTATGCGCTCGACGTCTTCGATCACGCTTTTGGCATTATCACTAATGGTTAGCCAATTGACATACTTGCCGTCGGTTGTACCACCGCCAGCATTGCTATCATGCCAGCCAGATTCATCAACGCTTGATGTTTTCAGACTCCCTGACAATAGTTCACCCATAATATCTGTAGTGAAAGTTTCCATACCACAGTCAGTATGATGAACAACGAACCACTCTTTTGTACCAAGCAACTTATACGAAATCACTAGCGAACGGATAGCATCATCGCTAGCTCTACCACCTGCATTTCGGATGACGTGCGCATCACCTTCAGCAAGACCGGCATATTTTGCGGGATCTAAACGAGCATCCATACAGGTAAGAATTGCAAACTGCCTAGCTGGGGGCATAGGCAAACTGCCTTTATCTCCAAAGTTTGCGACATATTCAGCATTTGCTGAGACCACCTCATTAACTACTTTACTCATATTCTTTGTCCTCTTGAATGTCACGTGATCGTTTTCGCAGGTCTCCATCGCGACGATTATGGAAACCTAACAGTATCTGGATCAAACACGAGCGCCAGAGAAGACGCAAGTCTTCGTAGGGACGAACTGTGAAGCTTACTCGCTGGGAGGTCCGTACAGCCGGACTCGCAACTTCGCGCTCACTCGGCGGAGCTCGCCCTTCAGGTTTAGAAACTGCCATTTTCCCATTTCTAACGATATTGAGAATCGAAACTCGTTGCCACCCTGCTCTTGACGGCTCGATGGCCGCCGACACATTAACCTCATGGCAACCTACATTTATCAAACGATTCCCTCATCCGAAGCCGAAGAGCCAACTCGATTTGAATTAAAGCAAAGCATGAATGACGACCCGCTCACACAACACCCAGAAAGCGGAGCTCCTGTCAAACGAGTCATCACAGGCGGATATGGCTTCAATGTAAGCGGTAGCGAAAAATCCGTGCCGATGCCATCCACCGGTTCCAGTTGCTGCCAGAGTGGCGGTTGCGGCTGCACTTAGGAAACTCCACACAAAGCCCTGCCAAATGCGAATCTGCCTCATCGAGCCGTTCTACACAGGCTCTCACAAGCGCTGGGCAGACGAGCTCGTTACTCGATCTCGCCACGATATCGACATCCTTTCCCTTCCTGGACGTCACTGGAAATGGCGCATGCATGGAGCAGCAATCACTCTGGCGGACGAATTCGCGTCACGAAACCAATCCTACGATCTCATCCTAGCGAGCGATATGCTCGACCTGACGGTTTTCCTCTCCCTACTTCGTCGCGAAATTTCTCATATTCCTGTCGCCTTCTATTTTCACGAAAACCAACTGCTCTACCCTTGGTCGCCTCGGGATGCCGATACGAAGAAAGGCCGCGACTTCCACTATGCCTTCATCAACTACACAAGCGCCCTGGCCGCCGACAAACTCTTCTTCAACTCCGACTACCATCGCACTGCTTTCCTCGCCGCTCTCCCTGAATTCCTTGATCGGTATCCGGATTTCAATAACAAAGAAACCGTTCTCCAACTCGAATCGAAAAGCCAAACGCTTTGGCTCGGGATGGACCTCAAAGCCTTCGACGCGCATCGACTCCCGAATAGAGGAGCTCAATCCGATCGCCCGCTTATCGTTTGGAATCATCGATGGGAATACGACAAGAACCCGATTGGTTTTTTCCGCATTCTCTATCAGCTAGTGGACCGAGGCATCGAGTTCGATCTAGCGCTGCTTGGCGAGAGCTTCGAAGAAGCGCCTCCGTATTTCGTCGAAGCTAAAGAACGACTCGGCAGCCGTATCGTCCACTACGGAATCGCAAAAGCATTCTCCGATTACGCAAACTGGCTCTGGCAAGCCGACATCGCGCTCGTAACCTCCAATCAAGATTTCTTTGGAGGCAGTGTCGTGGAAGCCATCTACTGCGGTTGTCATCTAATTATTCCGAACCGACTAGCGTATCCAGATCATATAGACACAGATCAAAATCAATCGAATTTCTACGAGTCGGAAACAGACGCAGTCGACCTCCTAGAGAAATGGATCAAAAGCAAAGCCTGGAAGAAACCTTCGACCCTAAGCAAGTCCGTCAGGCGATACGACTGGTCAAATCAGATCGAACATTACGACGAAGAGTTTGAAACCCTTGCGGGAATCTCAAAGTAGCATTCGACCAATACCCTCCCGAGCGTCTTTAACATTGCCCAGTACAAATAGTATTCCGACAAAATCTCCGCTTCGCCGAGTCGCCTTCCTTCCAATAGCTCAATCGCTCCTACCACCGCGTGAATCGCGCAACTGGGACGCCGTCCTTGCTTGCTGATCCCAATTCCGATCCCGCTCTAATTTTTGGCTCTAGTGAGGAATTAAATCCTCAAAAACGAAAAAAACGCGCCCCCCGAAACGGAGACGCGCAATAGGTGTTAATCTTTAAAATTAGCCAGATAGTTGCGGACTAGTTATCCCAACCATCTTTAAAGACATCGTCGATATTGGAGTTTGCTACCGTAGTAGCTGGAGCTCCAGTACCTCTCTGAGGAATCGAAAATGCGTTGTTCGCTCCAACCGGAGCAGCTGATTGCTGCACTTGCGGCGCGCTGAAACCTGTATCGCGCGATTTTGACGAACTCGTTCCATTGATAACCGATACGAGATCGCCAATGGCATTCTCCATCGTACGCGATTGGTCCAGCAATACTTTCGAAGAAGAAGCTGTTTCTTCGGCTCCAGCTGCATTACGCTGCGTAACACTATCCATATTCGTAATTGAATTCTGGATAAGACCTACTCCCCGGTTTTGCTCGATTGAAGCGTCGGAAATCTGAGCGACAAGCTCGTCCATCTGTTGAGTGTGCTCAACGATCGTTTGCAAGTTCTGAGCAACACGTTCGTTTAACTCGACGCCACGTTCGCTCTTTTTAACCGAATTTTCGATTTTCTCAGCAGTAACCGATGCCGCTTCCGCGGAACGATGAGCCAAACTGCGTACTTCGTCAGCAACTACAGCGAAACCTGCTCCAGACTCGCCTGCTCTCGCCGCTTCTACCGCAGCATTCAAAGCGAGAATGTTAGTTTGGAAGGCGATTTCATCGATCGTCTTGATGATGTTCGCGATATTGGAACTTGAGTCCTTAATATCGTGCATTGCGACGATCATATCCTTCATGGATTCAGCGCCAGACTCGGCGGCGACACGCGCTTCACGTGCCACCCCTTTCGCCGTTTCGGCGTTCTGAGCATTCTTTTCGGTCATCGCATTCACCTCTTCAAGAGAAGAGCTTGTCTCCTCGATAGACGCGGCCTGAGCCGAGGCGTCACGAGCCAATGCTTCGCTATTTGACGAAACCTGACGCGATGCAGTGAATGTTTCGCGAGAGCATTGCTCCAATCGACCCACAATCCCATTTACGCTACCGGTGATGTTTCTAATAATAATGATTCCGCAGGTAATACCGGCGGCAAGACCGATCAAACTAATAGCTATTACCCAAAATCTTGATTTAGCTTGGACGCTCTTGGCTGATCCAAGGAGAGCAACTTGCTCTTCACCTATACTATTCTGAACCTTTGCCATCGTTGCCGAGAAGCGTTCACCCGCAGGCAATAGTTCCTTTGTATTAATATTTTTTATACTAGAGAGCGTGACTCCCAATACCTCAAGCCCACCAGCATAAGTGCCCGCAAGTTTCATACTACTAATTAAAGCCGATTCTTTCAATCCATCCCTCAAGCTGGAATCAAAATCGACAGCCATTTTGTAATCATCGTTGAGCGATTCCAATTGGCCGCTCAATTTTGCTACTATCGTCTTAGCCATGGTCGAATCTTCTTCGTCGAAACTAACAATGAAACGATTTACTGCAGACTCTGTTTCGAACATGCTTTGCAAGGCCGACGATGTAGCGAAAGCTCCAGCGATATCGCCCTTCGATTGATCAGCGGCGAGCATTGCCCTCAGGAGCGTCTGAATTTCCTGGCCGCCCGGATTGATGTTAGTTTCAAGTAGATTTTCTTCAGCGCCGCGCAGCGCAATGATTTCGCTGAAGGCTTCATTGTAATCGCTCATTATCTGAGCAGAGCTCTGCAAGAGGCTTTTGCGGCTCGGCTCGGCTGTAGTAGCGATCAAATCGGAGAATGCGCTTTCGAGCTCGGCGAACATTTCATCGTGCTTATCCACTAAAGCTGGATCATTGGTGCTGAGGTACTCTCCGATATTCGACCGCATCGTAAGAGCTGTCGCGATTTTATCCGAGGTACTATTTCCAAGGTCAACACTCTCGGAGAAGTGACCGAAGGACTTGTTTAAACTCGTAACTGCCCAAAAGGAAACACCTGCTAAGGTTACGAAGAACATTAACACCAGCAACACAGTGGCGCTGATTTTTTTGGATAGAGAGAACGTTGTCATTGCGGGATGTGTGATATGTTTGGTGGGATTCTGAGTTATTGCGGGAAATCCCAGCGAAAATCCGCCGGGCTATTGTTAAAGTGAATGAAAACCTCAACCGGCTTTTCCATCATAAGAAAATTTGAACGGGACGCGCAGTTTCGACTTAACCGACTTGCCGGCGACCTTTGCCGGCTCAAAACGCCAGGCCTTAGCAGCCTTAACCGAAGGCGCTTCCAATTCAGCGTGAGTCGACTTCTGGACCTTGGCGGAAATAACCTGCCCCTTTTCATTGAGTACTAAATCGACGCTCACCATTCCTTTGAATGCTGGATCGCGAAATTGATTCGGCAGTTGAGATATCGCGCTGGATTTAATCACTGGCTGAGAGTCCCACTTCGTGTAGACATCTACAGATTCAAGGTGAGACGAAGCCCACTTGTTGATAACCTCTTGGCTTGCTCCATCGAAATCGACCAGAGGCGCCGTCGTTTTTTCGCCACCAGCTACATCTATTGTTACTTGCCCCTCAAGTATCTTGAAAATTTTACCATTATACGCCGTTCCGCTGCTTAGCGTAAAAATGTCGGCTGAAACGACGCTTGCAGACAATGCGATTAGTGCTGCGATTGATAAACTGTGTAGGATGTTGTTCTTCATATGGATTCGTCAGATTGGGCAATTGGATTGTAAGCCTTATTCTAGGGATACGTTGATTCCATCGGAAGTGGCCCGAACAACTTAAGGTCTCCTCACGGACTTTTCAGTAGTTTTACTGAATAGGTTCCAATTCGCCCAACGACAAAGGGTAAGGGAATCAATGAAGCAGATGGGACTATGCCTAGTTTCAGCCTCCCTGCTTTCCAGAAAAAACACAGACAATCTCTACTGAAACAACTCGTACATACCTCGCAGCATCGCATGCAACTACGCAGGAGAGCGCACCCCCAGTTCTCAATAAAAGGAGTGCTTCTACCCTTTTTAATCCAAGTCGATAATCGACGCGTACTCGGGATCGTAAAGTCGCTTGTGGATGCGCAGCGCTTGACCATCGGTCAAGTTAGCTAGGAAATCCCGGGCGACTAAGCGCTTCTGCCTAATATCATCCCCCGCTTCCTTCATCAAAGCCGCCGCCTTTTCAGGCAAAATGCGCGACTGTGGGCGATCGCCCGAAAAATAGGAATCGTCCAAAGCTCGATAAAGATCCTCGAGGACGCGATCGCCCTTGTAGTCCATCTGCTGCAGCGGAGCGGAACGGAAAATCAAATCCAAAGCCACACGCTTGTAGAACTTAGCTACTCGTTTTGCCTGAGGATCGATCGCGAGCTTAAACGCGTATCGATTCGTGGCGCTCGCCAACCTGCTATCCCTGCGAATCAATCGACAAGAACTTATAAATTGTCCGATCTTCGCTCCGAAGACTGCTTCCAGTCGATCACGTCGAATATCAGCGACAAAGGAATCGAACAAAGGCTGCGATTCCGCATCCAATCCTTCGCGAGACGCCCAACGCTCCAATCGTTCCAATGTAAGAAATCCAGCTCTAACGCCGTCAACGATATCATTGATGCAATAAGCCGTGTCGTCCGACCAATCC
Organism: Opitutaceae bacterium; assembly: GCA_028822375.1. Lineage (GTDB taxonomy): Bacteria > Verrucomicrobiota > Verrucomicrobiia > Opitutales > Opitutaceae > Pelagisphaera. Next base: position 11,280 of record JAPKDW010000008.1, read on the forward strand.
ATGATCTGGCATTCTATACTGGAGAGGCCCTTAAACGCCCCATCGCTATGCACTCCAACCAAAGACGAATCCGCACTGTGAGCGAAATCTCGATACGTTCGCTGAAAATCGTATAAAAAGTGATTTTTCGGATTGTCCCGTTCAGACATCGTGGACTTGTATTTCAAAATCCCATCGAGAAATGCCCGCGTGGGAGACATGCCCGTTTGGCGACCCACCGATTGATAGAGGGTATCCGTAATAAGTCGTAAAGTTTGGGCATTTCCCTCGAAGCCATCGATATCCTTGAACAGTCGATGCAAGGTCCGTTCGCCACCATGTCCAAAAGGCGGATGCCCTAGGTCATGACTCAAGCAACATGCCTCAACCAAATCGGAATCGATAAAGAAGCCACCGTTGAGATGCTCTGAATCTTTCTGAAGGAAATGGCAAATGGACCGCCCTATCTGGGCAACCTCGATCGAATGTGTCAGGCGAGTCCGGTAGAAATCGTATTCCCCTGACAAATACACCTGCGTCTTCGACTGCAATTTTCGAAACGCGGCCGAATGAATAATCCGATCGCGGTCCAGTTGAAACGGCGTCCGGTAATCCTCCGGCCGAGAACCGCCCGACAAAGGCTCGAAATCATAATCGTTATAAAAGGTGTTCGTCGGCATTTTGGGAAAACTCCATTCGTGCACGGGCCCTAATCCATTTCAATGCAAAAACACCCCCTCGCATTCCAAGTGAATCTCTGCGCCCTTTGTTTGCCACCCCGGAGCAAGCTCTCGACTTCGTCGACTGCCGCTCCGCCTCAGCGAGGCATCACGGCAAACAAACGCGATTTAACAAAATCAATCGTAGAAGATCCTCGTCTTAGTGGTATCGAACCAACCAGCCTCAAGCTTACAAAGCTCTATAATCAATTAAAACGCAAACCAGCTAGACCAGAGAGGGAATTACTTTTTCTGGCCTGTACGAAAATACGATTTCCTCAAGAACCGAAGTGGCTCTTTAGAAATTCCAAATCCAATTCGGGATACAGAACATACGCATCCAGCAGTGCCTTGACGCGACGCTTGCCCTCCTCGACCACGCCATCGGCAATGTCGTACTTCACCTTGCTTTGCTTACCGGCATTCTTGCCTTTGGTCAAAACCTTCGGCGTCGTATTCGAAAGGATCAATTTAAAGACCGCTGCGATCTCTTTCATTTGCTCCACACCCATTCCGAGCGAAGTAACGGCTGGAGAACCGACCCGCAGACCACTCGTGTAGTGAGGTCCATTCACGTCGAATGGTAAGGAATTGCGATTTAAAGTGATTCCGCATTCGCGCACCGCCGCTTCGGCTTGGCGACCATTGAGACCGAAGCCTGTCACGTCGACTAGCAACAAGTGATTGTCCGAACCACCCGTGCAAATCGTCAGCCCTTCGTCGATCATCGCCTGGGCCATTGTTCTCGAATTCTCGACAACCTTGGCCGCGTAATCCTTGAATTCCGGCTCATTAGCTTCCTTGAACGCAACTGCTTTCGCCGCCATCACGTGAGGCAACGGACCGCCTATCACGAGCGGACAGCCTTTGTCCACGAATTCGGCGAACTCCTTCTTGCACAAAATAACGCCGCCGCGAGGACCGCGTAGCGTCTTGTGAGTCGTCGTGGTCACAACATCCGCGAACGGCATCGGATTGTAGTCGCCCTCGAAAGCGCCACCGGCAACCAAACCTGCAAAGTGAGCCATATCGACCATGAATACCGCGCCTACTTTGTCCGCGATTTCCTTCATGCGACGGAAATTCACCTTGCGCGGATACGCGCTGTAGCCAGCCAACAAAATCAGCGGCTTAACGTCCTCAGCCTGTTTCTCAAGTTCGTCGTAATCGAGCAAGCCCGTCTCTCTGTTAACCGAGTAATTGTAGGCATCGAAAAACTGGGCCGAGATATTGAACCGATACCCATGCGTCAAGTGCCCTCCTGAGTAATAATCCAAGCCGAGCATGCGCTGGTTGCCCATCGCCGCCCGTACCTTGTTCCAGTCCTCGCGACTCATGTTGGCCGGATTGGTTTCCCCCAATTCCGCAATAAGCGGCGTTCCCACTTTCGCTTGGAGGATCGCCCAAAATGCGATCAAGTTCGCGTCCGCTCCCGAGTGGGGCTGAACGTACGCGTGCTCCGCGTCAAAAAGCTTACAAGCCTGGGCGCAGGCTTCGCTCTCGATATCATCGATATTGTCGCAACCCGCGTAGTAGCGAGAGCCCGCAAAACCTTCGGCATACTTATCCGTGAGCAAATTGCCCATGGCCGCTTGCGTGTTGAGCGAAGTGAAATTCTCCGAGGCGATCAACTTAAGATTACTACGCTGATCCTCCAGTTCCTTGACGATCGAAGCCGCAATCGGAGCATTGACCGCTGCAACTTGTTGCAAGCTGGCAACATAGCCAATCATTGCTGCATTCATATCCTCAGGCGAACGTGAAGACAAGTATTCGGAGACGGGTGATGACATTTGTGTGTCAGACATTTTGGAAGCTATTAAATGTGAATGATGAACGTGATTCTACCCAGGCGAACGATAGAATCGCGAAGCTTCCTAGCGGTCAATCCCGCCTTTATCGCCAGTCGCGAAGACGGCGAAATCAGAAAGCGAATGCGCAATGAAAGTCAACTCCCGATCCTAAAAATGAACCGACCCGAGCGGCGACTATTCCGATTCGCGCCTAACCAGAGCTCCCCAGATATTCGCGAATACTAGATGCTGGCGAGCATCCGCCTGAGCGGCGCTCCAAGCTGGCGAAGCCAACGCATCAATCTCTACCATTCCGAAAGCGTCGATCGGGCTAATCGGTCCAGCCGCCGCTCGAGCGATCGTCTTATCAATCCACTCGTTCAAACGCTTTAACCGTGCCGCGTCGTTTCGCTGAAGAAGATAAGCCGCTTCCCAGTCCACAATCGACTCGAGGACGTCCCCGCTCAATTGACCTCCCCACAACCAATACGCCCCATCGTTCGCCCATTTCTTAATCTCAACCCATTCCACTTCATTCATCGAAGTCAGAGGATTCACGAAACGAATTTTCGAACCGATTGCCGAAACCGATCCGAGATCATCTAAACCTGGCCGAACCCATGAAGTTGCGAGCGTATGGATAAGCGCATCGAAACGTTCGCCCTTCCGACCCACTGGAAGCCCCAAGACCGGACGATCCAACTCGATCGCGCTCGGCGCTCCGAGCTTGTCCGTCAATGCCAAGATGCGCGACTGCATGTCCAACATATTCGCAGCAAAAGCCCACGGAATCGTATCTTGATCGGATTGACGCCCCGTCGGCCAATGCGCCGCGACCACCGTTTCCCATTCGCTCGGGTTCTCCAAATAATAATCCGGATTAGCCGTATATATCTGAAGCAAATCCAGAATGCCCGCACGCCGAAGCTTCTTGTCCGACTCCGCCATTCCATACGCTATCAAAGGAATCGAAACCGCTCTGTCCTTTGATTTGAATGCGGTTAGCATAAAACGATCAGGCGCCAGTTTCAAACCGCCCGAAACATCGGAAAGCTCCTGGGTGCATTTTCCGCAACTCAAACTGTACACGAGAATCCGGCTGGGAAGCACGCTCGCCTCTCCTCCTGGGGCTAGCCAATCAAGCGAATAAGCGAACAGGGGTTGGGCCGGTAGAACGATAGGCTGGGTAGATTGAGCATTTGCCCATAATCCGGATGCAAGCGTTAGAACTGCTAAAACCCACAGTACTTTGATGGAATATCGACTTTTCAACATGCTTCGAAACTGAACATACGTAACGCCGCGAGCGCAAATCCGAAATCGCAGAGCTTGAGAAATACAAAATTAATCACTCCACAACCAAATCAAATCCAACGATACCCTCTAATTGACAATTCCTCCAGAATCCTCAAGAGACACACCACTCATGAAATTCACTTCACGTCTCTTCATCGTCCTTTCCTTATTCGCCGCGAAAGCAGCCGCTCACCCAACCGCGCTGCCCCATGGGCACCCGCACACCGCTGAGACCGGCGCGCTTAACTCCACCCTCGCGATCGGCGGACTCGCCCTGATCGCCGGAGCCGCTTGGTTTGCCAATTGGAAACTCTCCAAAACTGCCAAGGTCGCCAAAACGAAACGCTTCCGCCGCTAATCCATTTCTTTCACGCAACTCGACCTATGAAAAGCACTCTATTCAAAACGTTGCTCATATCGCTAGCGGCGATCTTCATCTCCAGCCTAAGTTTTGCCGACAAAGCAAACGTACTCCTCGTCGCCGGAAAGAAAAGCCACGGCTACAATGCCCATGAGCACAATGCCGGATCGCTTCTCCTCGCGAAATTGCTCAACGAAAGCGGACTCGAGATCAACGCTTCCGTATACTACAACGAGGAAAACCCCGGCTGGCCCACTAACAAAAAGCTTCTCAAAGGCATCGACTCCGTTGTCATCTATTGCGACGGCGGCAATCGACACGTAGCCAACGACCACGTCGGAGCTATCGACGCCCTTCAAGCCAAAGGCGTAGGCGTAGGTTGCCTCCACTATGGCGTAGAAACTGTCGACGGCGAAGCAGGTGACGCCTTCCTTCGCTGGATGGGCGGCTACTACCAACTCTACAAATCCGTCAATCCTCACTGGACTCCCCGGTTCGAGACCTTTCCCGACCACCCAGTCGCCAACGGAGTCAAACCTTTCGGCATCAACGACGAGTGGTATTTGAATATGCGCTTCCGCAAGGGCATGAAGGGCGTCACACCGATTCTTTCCGCCGTTCCGCCACTCGACGTAATTCCCGAAAAGGACCATCATCACAATTCCACGCCCGATGCTCGCGCCGCCGTTGCTCGCGGCGACCTCCAACACGTAATGTGGGTATCCGAAAACGAGGACGGTAGCCGTGGATTCGGATTCACCGGCGGTCACTTTCATGACAACTGGCTAGACGACAATTTTAGAAAAATCGTGCTCAACGCTATCTGCTGGATCTCGGACGTGAAGATCCCCGCCGATGGCGTCTCTTCCAAAAAGCCAACTCTCGAAGAGCTTAAGCAGAACCAAGATTACCCGGAGGATCTCTCCAAGATTCGCGAGGACAAATACGCTCCTGAAAAGAACTGGAAACGATAGCCGCGCCTTTTGCCCGCTCGAGTTCTTGACTTAGATCAAGTGTTTCCGATTGACGGCTTGAACCTCCTGCTCGTCCCAATAGAAATCGAATTCATTCGCGTTGCTTGCCTCTAAACGAGCAATGCCCTGACGCTTCCATTTCAATGAGACTCCTAATCTACGCCCTTGTCGCCCTCGCCTGCAACCTTCGCTCAGAAATCCTACGAGCTCGAGCCGATCAACTACAGCAAAAGCGAAGCCGAAGATGCCATAGCCGACTGCTTTTCCAACCCGGAGAACCTCGAAGCTTGGAAAAGCGAAGGCGACAAAGGTTACCTCACCAATTTCCTCGAGGCGTTCAATATCCCCACCGCTTCCCAAGTTCTAGTCCTCTCCAAAACCAGCCTTCAAGTAGAACGCATCTTTCCGAAAAACCCGCGGGCAATCTATTATAACGACAACATCTATGTCGGCTGGGTGCCCAGCAGCGACATGCTCGAAATCTCTGTATCGAGCCCAACAACTGGAACCAATTTCTACTCGTTCAAACCCGTCGACGGAAAACCGAAACTCATTCGCCAAACCCACGACTGCCTACGCTGCCACGGCGGATCCTTCACCCGCGACGTCCCAGGCCACCTGCTCCGCTCCGTTTACCCTGATGTCGAAGGCCAGCCTATTTTCAAAGCCGGCACCCATTTCACAGACCAAACCACCCCGCTCGAAAACCGCTGGGGCGGCTGGCTCGTCTCGCGTTCCCCCATGGACCACATGGGAAACACCCTCTTCAAGGAAACCGATCGAGGAGCCGACCAAGGAGAATCCTTCACGCTCAAAGACATCCAAAACCAATCTCTCTTTGAATTGCAGATGAATGGACGCATGCTCCGCTACCCTTTCAGCTATCTGATCTACTCTGACACATTCAATAACACGCCGCCAGAAGCACTCGACTACCTCTGGGCCGAAATCAAGCGAATCCTTGAACCAACCGAGCGACGCGAAGGATACGAACGTCTTTCCTGGCGAAATAAAATCGCCATTAAAGAAATTCTTCTTCAAACCCACCCCTCCGCTAAGAAGTATTGGTGATCTGGCCTTCTAAGCCAAAAACCAATCTTCACCCAGAAACCTTATGCCCCCTTAGCAACCCCTTCGAACGCCCCCCCTCCGATAAACCTTGCCCGAATTGTACAATGGATTGCCTAATCAATACAAGATGGGTAACCCGTTTCAGTATATCCTCTAACGGTACTTAAATACTCTCTTATGAATTATCCCAAACTCCATAACGCAATGTGGCCCGGCCTCGTAGGCAAGGGCGGTGACGAACCCGGCGCAGAACCGCCAATTAGCCTCGACCGAATGCTCGAATTAACCGCGGCAGCCGACGTCGACGGACAAAAATTCGAAGGCATCGATTACTTCCTCTTTCACCCCCATACCGATCCCGATGCTAGCGAGGACGAGCTTAAGGCAATAGCCGACAAGATCGCCGGTCACGGTTTCACTGTCGGTTCACTCGTAGCGCCAATCTGGCCAGGCACCGTTGGCGACGCAGCCATGGGCACCGAGGAACAACAAGGAAAGTTCCTCACCGCCATCGAAAAAGCCTGCCGCATAGCGAAGATCTTTAATGAACACGGCGTGCGTCAATACGGTTGCATCCGCATAGACTCGGCCTCCGGAGTCGAAGACTGGCAGAAAGACCCAACCGTCAATACGCAGCGTATCGCTGACACATTTAAAAAGGCCGCTCAAATAGCAGCCGACAATGGCGAACGCCTCGCCGCCGAAGGCGAAATCTGCTGGGCAGGCATGCACTCCTGGAAGGACATGCTCAACCTGCTAGAAGCAGTCGGAATGCCCGAGTCGCTCGGCTTCCAGTGCGACCTCGCTCACACATACCTTTACCTTCTAGGCTATAATGCTCCAGAGCATGCGCTCCTAAAAGAAGGCTACAGCCAAGAAGCGTTCGACGCCGCGTATAAGACAATGGCCGACGCCCTACGTCCTTGGACCATCGACTTTCACGTTGCCCAAAACGACGGCAGCGTACACGGAACCGGCTCGCACGACAAAACCGGCAAGCACTGCCCAGCCGACGATCCGAACGGTAAAATAGACATTACCAAATGCTCGGGCTACTGGCTCGAAGGCGCAGCCGAACGCGGCATCAAGCACATCTGCTGGGATGGTTGTATGTTCCCGAATGCCATGCTCGAAACGCCAAGCACCTGGAACACCATCCTCAAGTCGATGATCGACGTTCGCGACGCTCACGGCTGGAACGCATAAAATATCCGAACCAAACTCACTCAATTCCCTAAACACCTAAAAACCTACCACCTAAACACCTCCCAACATTATGGCTAACATTTCTTTAGGCGCAGAAGTCTACACATGGTTCATGCGGGAAACCGGAGCCGCCTACGATAACAAGCTCGGTCACATGATCGAAATGGTCGAGAAAGCCGGCTTCGAAGGCATCGAACCGATGCACTTCTGGATGGGCGATCTTACCGATCCAGCTAAGCTCGCCGATAAACTCGCCCAACATAACGTCAAACTCGCCGGCATCGCCCTCGTCCTCGACTGGAACAATCCCGAAGAAACCGCCGAAGAGCGCAAGCAAGCCGACAGTGTCATCGAGACCTTGAAGCGGTTCCCCGAAACGCCTCTCTGTACCGTGCAAATGCCAAACGGCCGCCACGAGCTCGAGCAACGCCGCCTCAACCTCGTCGCTAACGTCAACGCCGTTTCGCGCCGAGCTCACGACGCTGGCCTCAAATGCTCCTTCCACCCGAATTCTCCCGATAGCTCAATCAACCGTACCGAAGAAGACTACGCAGTCATCCTCAACGGACTTGATTCCAGCGTCACCGGATGGACCCCCGACGTTGGTCACATAGTCAACGGCGGCATGGATCCACTCACCAAGATGAAAGAGTTCAGCTCCCTCATCAACCACGTCCACTACAAGGACTGGGACGGCAATCCAGAGTGGGCCTTGATGGGCGAAGGCAAAGTCGATTTCATCGGGATCACTCAATGGCTAGCCGACCAAAATTTCGATGGATGGATCATCTGCGAAGACGAGGCCGACAAAGCAATCGAAGATCCAGATGGCGTTACTCTCCACGACGGCGAGTACTGCCAAAAGAATCTCATGCCGATCATCAAAGGCTAAGCTTCATCACCAACCAATTTCCCCAAGCCTCGCAGCAAATGCTGCGAGGCTTTTTAATCCCAGGTAGGGCGGCATCGCCGAGGCCGCAGCAAAACCCAAGCAATCAATCGCCCCTTCCCTATCGTCCCCACTCCAACACATGAACAACATCGAAGAAATCAAACGCCTCGCCTCGCCAGCTCCCATGCCACAAGGCCTCGCCTGGCATAACGGAAATCTCTGGATGGGCTCCATGACCAATAAAACCATTCATCAGATCGATCCCAACACGGGAGACTCAATCTGGGAAACACCCGCGCCCGGCACTCCTTTCGGCATAACCTCGGTCGGCGACGAACTACGCGTCCTTTGCGGCGAAACCGAAGAAGACTTCCGCATCATCCGTCGCCTGGTTCCTAGCGAAGGTTTCAATTCCAATTTCAATTTGCCTTGCCCCCAAGACACCGGATCCCAGCTCAGCTTCAACGGGCGACAACTTCACGTCAGTCAATGGTACAACAAGGTCGTCCTTGCAATCGACGACTATGGTAACGTCCAGAAATCCTACGAATCGCCCCACGGCATCGCCGGACAGGTCATCATCGACAAGCGTATCTACCTCGTCACTACAGACAACGAAGAAACCAACGAATACTTTCTCACCCGAATCGATTTAGAGAGCGACAACGCCACCGACATCGCAAAGATCCCTTTCCCCGCCCGAGCCCTCGCCTTCGACGGCCAAAACTTCTGGACCAATCACCGAGCAGCCGACCAAATCGTCAGCTTCAAGCGCCCCGATTGATCCCGCAACAATAGACAAAATTCGTCATCGCATTCTCTAAACCCGAAAATGCCAAACGCCCTCCACATCTCCCCTCTCGGCCACCTCCTCCTCTCACCAGGCATCGAAACCACCCTCGACACCCAAGACGCCAGCGCCAAAAAGGTAATCCGCGCCTTCCAACGCTCCTCCGCCGAAGGCCTCTTCACCCTCGCCGCCACCGCCACCCACTCCCTCGACCCCAGCCTAATCTACTGGAAAGACTTCGCCTCCCGGTACCTCGCCGCTCTCTGCCGCCTCAACGCTGCCGCGCTCGACATCGCCACCCACATCGAAGCCCCGCGCGAAGAAGAGCTCGCCTTCATCGCCCTCAACGCCCCTCCCACAACCGGTGCCGAATATCTGAATACAGACACCCTCGTCGCCCACTGGATCGACCTCACCCAGTGGACCCAACAAGAACTCCAAGAAAGCCAACTCCCCCTCTCCGACTGGCTAAAGAAAAATGCCCCAAAATGGCACCAAGTCGGCCGCGTCTGCTTCCACCTCGCCGAAAACCCCAACGACCCCGAATGCCCCTTCGCCTTCATGGCCACCTACGCGCCCACCATTACCCAAACCGGCCGCGTCCAATTTCTCCCCCTCGGAAACGCCCTCCAAGAATACGCCGGCAGCCAAAACAAAACCAAACTCATCCAACTCCTCGAACCCGTCCATCACGCTTCCCAACAAATCCCATTCGTATCCCGTTTAGTAGATACAGGCGACATCTACCATCCTCTCGCCTGGACGCCCCAAGAAGCCCACAGCTTCCTCAAATCCATCCCCCAACTTGAAGAAAACGGCCTGCTCACTCGACTCCCCAACTGGTGGCGAACCCGAAAACGCGCCCAAGCCTCCGTCACCGTCGGCGAAGAAACCAAAAGCCTCTTCGGCGTCAACACCCTCCTCAACTTCCGCGTCCAAGTCGCCCTCGGAGACCAAAATCTCAGCCAAGCGGAAATCGACGCCCTGCTCGCCGGACCCGACGGACTCGTAAAGCTCAACGGCCAATGGATCGAAGTCGATAAAGAGAAACTCCAACAAGCCCTCACCCACTGGGAAAAAGTCCAAGCCGCCGCCGCCGGCGGCGCCATAACCTTCGCCCAAGGCATGCGCCTCCTCGCCGGTGCCAGCCAATACACCGGCACCCAAGACGAAAACGACCCCCAAGAAATCCTAGAATGGACCGCCATCAATGCCGGCACCTGGCTCGCCGACATCCTCGCCCAACTACGCGACCCCAAAAAAATCTCCCCCAAACAAAAACATCCCAACCTCCAAGGCACCCTCCGCCCCTATCAAGAAGACGGATACAGCTGGCTTCTACTCCTCACCCAACTAAAACTCGGCGCCTGCCTCGCCGACGACATGGGCCTCGGAAAAACCATCCAAATCATCGCCCTCCTCCTCTCCCTAAAAGACAAAACCCTTCATCATTCATCCCTCACCCTTCATCCTTCTCTCCTCGTCCTCCCCGCCTCGCTGCTCGCCAACTGGAAAAGCGAATTCGAAAAATTCGCCCCCAGCCTCCGTCTCAAATTTCTCCACCCCTCCGAAACCCCCAAAGCCGAACTCGAAGCCCTCTCCCAAGACCCCCAAACAAGCCTCGCTCAAACCGACATCGCCCTCACCACCTACGGCATGATCACACGCCAAGATTGGATTTCGGATACAGACTGGAATCTCGTCATCCTCGACGAAGCCCAAGCCATAAAAAACCCTAACACCCGCCAAACCCGCGCCGTCAAAAAACTGAAAAGCCAAACCCGCATCGCCCTCACCGGCACGCCCATCGAAAACAAACTTACCGATCTCTGGTCCCTCTTCGACTTCGCCTGCCCCGGACTCCTAGGCAACGCCGCCACCTTCCACGAATACACCAAAACCCTCTCCACCAAAGAAGGCCCCAACTACGCCCCCCTGCGCCAACTCGTATCCCCCTACATACTACGCCGCCTTAAAACTGACAAAAACGTAATCTCCGACCTCCCCGAAAAAACCGAAGTCAACGCCTACTGCAACCTCGCCCCCAAACAAGCCACCCTTTACCAAAAAGCCGTCCGCGAACTAGCCGCAGGCCTCAAAGACTCCGAAGGCATCCAACGAAGTGGCCTCGTCCTCACCACCCTCATGCGGCTCAAGCAAATCTGCAACCACCCCAGCCAAGCGACAGGAGATAACGAATACAAACCTGCCTCCAGCGGAAAATTCGAACGCCTCCGCGAGCTCTGCGAAGAAATCGCCGCCCGCCAAGAAAAAGTCCTGATTTTTACCCAATTCAAAGAAATCATCGACCCGCTCACCCTCTTCCTCGCCGACATCTTTAAACGTCCCGGCCTCAGCCTCCACGGCGGCACCCCCGTCTCTCAACGCAAAAAACACGTCGACGCCTTTCAAAAAGAAAACGGCCCCCCTTTCTTCGTGCTCTCCCTCAAAGCCGGCGGCTCCGGCCTCACCCTCACCGCCGCCAGCCACGTCATCCACTTCGACCGCTGGTGGAACCCCGCCGTAGAAAACCAGGCCACCGACCGCGCCTTCCGGATCGGCCAAAAGAAAAACGTGCTCGTGCACAAATTCATATCCCGAGGCAGCGTCGAAGAAAAAGTCGACCGCCTCATCGCCGAAAAACGCTCCCTCGCCGACAGCCTCCTCGAAGGCGAAGCCCAACCCAAACTCACCGACCTCACCGACACCGAACTCCTAGACCTAATCTCCCTAGACATCACCCAAAGATAGAGCAGCCAAAGGTAGGGCGGCATCGCCGAGGCCGCAGCAACCCAAATCCACTTCATCCTTCACCCTTCATCCTTAAAAAAATGTCCCGCTACAACGACTATGACGAATACCCCCGCTACATCCCCGTAGCCGAACGCCAAGCCAACGCCACCAAAGAAGTCAAAAAGCTCCGCAAGCAGGGCTACGACATCCAGCCCATCGAGTCCTTCCGCAACCGAAAGATCGCCCAATCCTTTTGGGGCCACGCCTGGTGCCGTCACCTCGAAACCTACAGCGACTATGAAAGCCGTCTCCCGCGCGGCCGCACCTACGTACGTAACGGCTCAGTTTGCCACCTCGAAATCAAATCCGGCCAAATCGAAGCCTTCGTTAGCGGCTCCGAACTCTATGAAATCAAGATCAAAATCGACAAACTGCCTGCCGCAAAATGGACTGCCCTAAAAAAGAGCTGCACCGGTAAAATCGGTAGCCTCCTTGAACTTCTCCAAGGCAAACTCTCCGACGAAGTTATGACCTTCGTCACCAATCCAAGAGAGGGCCTCTTCCCCGATCCCCAAGAAATCCACCTCGACTGTAACTGCCCCGACTACGCCGACCTCTGCAAGCACCTCGCCTCCGTTCTCTACGGCGTCGGCGTGCGCCTCGACGACCAACCCGAGCTCCTCTTCCTCCTCCGAGGAGTCGATCAAAACGAACTCATCGAGACCAGCCTCAGCGGAACCTTCGACGCCTCCAAACCCAGCAAACGCCGCCGCATAGCCACGACCGACCTCTCCAATATCTTCGGAGTAGACGTCTCCTCCGAAGCTCCCCTCGAAACCAAAACGCCCGACTCCCCAGCTCCTCTAAAACGCCCAATCCCCAAAACGCCCGCCAAGAAAGCAGCCAAAAAAGTCGCCCGTAAAAAGAAACGTGCCCCCAAGAAAACCACCCCTCCCCCATCCCCGAAAACCGGAAACGATATCCGCAAACTCCGCCGTAAATTCGGCATGAGCGAATACGAATTCGGATTCATAATAGACGTCAGCGCCCAAACCATCGGCAACTGGGAAAGCAAAGGCAAATCCCCTCACAATGCTCGAAAAAAAAATCAGCAAGAACTGGATACAATCGCCCCCCTCACAAAACCCGCAGCCTGGGATCGATTGAACGAATATTTATAACCAATATCATTTGGCCCACAGATTGTTTCGAATGAAAACTAAGCCCACGAATCACTCGACGTAGCGGAGCGTAGATGGCGAAGCAATCATCACGAATCCGATCAACTCCTACCTCTAGAATAGACCCATTCGTGAAAATTCGTGTCATTCGTGGGCAAAACAACCCTCTAACCACTCCACTAAGCGACTTGCCAATCCCTCCAAAACGTCCGAAAAGTCATAACCCGTAGGGCCGTGCCGCGATCTTAAACAACTCTCTAACTCCGCGGCGTGTCGCAAGCGACAGCCCTACATCGAAGACTCCCAATATAATCCAATGAATGCACTAAAACCCGCTGCTCTTTTCTTCATCACACTCCTCGTTGGTTCCCTTGCCTTCGCCGCCTCACCCAAAGACCTGCCCGATGGATTCACCACATTGGAAATCGGTGACGACGCGCCCGGCTTCTCGCTTCCCGGAACCGACGGGAAACAATACTCCCTAAAGGACTTCTCAGGCACGGACCTTTTGGTCGTGTACTTCACCGGTACGCATTGCCCCACTTCCCACGGCGCCATGGGACGCGTGAAGCAGTTCGTAAAGGATTTTGAGAAGGAGAGTTTCTCCTTCGTCGCGATCAACCCGAATCACTCTTCCGGGTTGCGGCCTGACGAATTCGGCCATACCGACTACGACGAAACGTTCGCCGATTCGAAACGTTATGCCGAAGACTACGAGTGGACCTTCCCGTTCCTCTTCGATGGCGACAAGCAACTGACCGCCCGGGCATACGGCTGTCTCGCGACCCCGCACGTATTCATTTTCGATAAGGAACGTAAGCTCCGTTACAATGGACGCTTCGACGATTCACGATTCGCAGATCCCGCCACGGTCAAGCACCCCGACGCCCGAAACGCAGTTGATGCTTTGCTCGCCGGAAACCCCGTCCCTGTCGAAACCACTCGTCCTCATGGCTGCTCTACCAAATGGAAAGAACGCAGCCTTCACGTCGTTGAAGAAGAAACCCAGTGGCAGTCCATCGAGGCCACAATCGAGGAGATCGACGCGGCCGGAGTCGCCGATCTCGCCAAGAACGGTACCGAAAAGATACGCCTAATTAACGTTTGGGCAACTTGGTGCCAGCCTTGCGTCGAGGAATTCCCAGACCTCACCGCCATTGCTCGCAAATTTAGCCGACGCGAATTCGAGCTCATCACCATCAGCCTCGACCAACCCAAGCAGATGGGCAAAGCCAAAACCTTCCTCGGCAAGCAACGCGCCATCATGAGCGACAAGCTCCGCAAATCCGTCGAAGCCGAAGGCCGGAGCACCAACAACTACCTTTATTCAGGAACGAATATCGACGACCTAGCCGATGCCCTCGATCCAGATTGGCCCGGGCCAGTACCGTATTCTGTCCTGATCGACCAGAGCGGCAAAGTCCTCTATCGAAAGCTCGGCAAAATCGACCCCGAAGTCGTACGCATTGAGATCCTAGATACCTTGACGCGCCACTACATCGCTCCCATCGAATAAGCCTATCGCCAGAGCCGACCTTACTCCCTAGAAAACGGGGCTTGGAAGGGACGTCCTAGTAAAATAACAAGGTCCCACGAAGGCCCGATTACTAAATACCCTATTTTCGTTACACTTTTTCTACCCTTACTGAAGCCCAACCACACACCATCATATGGCTATCTACGGCACCGCTCTCCTCTCGCTCTGTCTTCTCGTCGGCATCTTTGTCGGAAAACTCATTGGTATCCTTATTGGAGTTAACGCCAATGTAGGCGGCGTAGGCATCGCCATGCTTCTGCTCATTCTCCTATCCGAGCGTCTGCAAAAATCCGGCCGACTTGAACCGCCCAGCGAGCGTGGCATCATTTTCTGGAGCGCTATCTACATTCCCATTGTGGTCGCCATGGCGGCCAGCCAAAACGTTCTCGCTGCGATCAAAGGCGGGCCTCTAGCCCTGATAGCCGGAACGGTTTCCGTCCTCGTGTGCTTCGCTCTCGTACCGCTCATTAGCCGACTTGGAAAAGCGGATACAACCCCCGACGCCGAATCATGAATACCATCATCGACGTACTCGAATCCGTACTCGCCAAATACGCCCTCGTCACTGGATTTGCAGTAATCGGCGTAACGGTTTGGATATCCTATGTTCTTTCCGATCGACTAACCAAAGGAAGGCTACACGGCTCTGCCATCGCCATCTTCATAGGACTCGTCCTTGCCTACTACGGCGGGATCGCTACGGGAGGCTCAAAAGGGATTTCCGATATCAAAGCGCTCGCTGGCGTCGGTATTATGGGAGGCGCCATGCTGCGAGACTTAGCCATCGTGGCCACCGCGTTCGGCGTGCGTATGGATGAGTTTCGAAAAACCGGTCTCAGCGGAATCGTCTCTCTTTTTGCAGGCGTTATCATTTCCTTTATCGTCGGAGCTACGATCGCCTACGCCTTCGGCTATCGAGACGCCGTTAGCCTGACCACTATTGGCGGCGGAGCGGCAACCTATATAGTGGGTCCCGTCACTGGATCGGCAATCGGAGCCAGCTCCGAAGTCATCGCCCTGAGCGTTGCGGCAGGACTGGTAAAGTCCATCCTCGTCATGACCCTCACCCCCTTTCTCGCCAAATATATTGGCCTCGACAATCCCCGCTCCGCCTTGATTTTCGGCGGGCTAATGGGAACCACCAGCGGCGTCGCGGGCGGACTCGCCGCCACCGACCCAAAACTCGTGCCCTACGGAGCAATGACCGCTACATTCTATACAGGACTGGGATGCCTACTGGGGCCCTCTGTCATATTCATTGCAATACGAGCGCTTTTCTAGAAACATGGAAGCCGATAATATTATGTCGAACGAACTTGAACTGATCAAACGGGCCGGGACACGCGGCGACACAATTGCCATCCGCTCGAATGCGGGCGAACACACCTACGCAAATCTAGTCGATCGATCCACTTCGGTGGCATCCTCGATTCTCGGTGACGAAGATGACCTTGGCGAATCTCGTATCGCTTTTCTGGCTACTGATGGCTACGACTATGTTTCAATTCAATGGGGAATCTGGCGAGCTGGTGGCGTAACCGTGCCTCTATGCCTGTCCGCAGCTGAACCAGAGCTTGAATACACGCTTACCAATTCCGAAACAAGCCAAGTCGTGACAACCCGAGAACTGAGCCCCAAGCTCGAGGCCCTATGCGAGCGCCTAAACCTTCAATTGTCGATATTCGAAGAGATGAACTCCGAAACGACCAATGCGCTTCCCGACGTATCCGTCGATCGGCGGGCGATGATTCTCTATACAAGCGGAACAACGAGTAAGCCAAAGGGCGTCGTAACCACCCACGCGAACATACAATCGCAAATCGAAACGCTCGTAGACGCGTGGGAATGGCAGCCCAGCGATCGCATTCCCCTATTCCTGCCGCTTCACCATATTCATGGAATCATAAACGTCCTATCTTGCGCTCTCTGGTCCGGCGCAACGATCGAGGCATTCCCTGGATTCAAAATGGACGCCATTCTCGATCGCGTCGCCTCGGGAGTCTACACCGTATTCATGGCTGTGCCGACAATCTACGTTAAGCTCATCCAAGCGCTAGGAGCGCTTTCGAGTAGCGATCGCGCTCCCATCATTCGCGGATTCGCAGACATGCGCTTGATGGTTTCCGGTTCGGCCGCCCTGCCAGCTAGCGTCCACGAACAATGGACCGCTTTGACGGGACAAAAACTTCTGGAACGCTATGGCATGACCGAGATCGGCATGGCTCTATCCAACCCCTTTCATGGCGAGCGAAGGCCGGGTTCCGTAGGCCAGGCCCTGCCGCTCGTTGACGTACGCCTCGTATCTGAAAAGGGCGATCCCGTTACCGCCGAAGGCGAGCCGGGAGAAATCCAAGTTCGCGGCCCCGGCGTCTTTGATGAATACTGGAATAAACCGGAAGTGACTGCCGAGTCCTTCGACAATGGCTGGTTCCGCACGGGCGACATGGCAGTGTTAGAAACCAATTACTACCGGATCATGGGCCGTCTGTCCGTCGACATCATTAAAAGCGGTGGATACAAATTGTCCGCTCTGGAGATCGAAGCCACGCTTTTACAACATCCCGATATCCGCGAATGCGCCGTGATCGGTGTCGCCGATGACACTTGGGGAGAAGCCGTAGCAGCCGCGGTCGTTTTGGAGGACGGCAAAACGCTCGATTTGGAAAACCTCCGATCCTGGTGCCGAGACAAGCTTTCCAATTACAAAATCCCTCAACGCCTACTCATCGTAGAAAGCCTCCCCCGTAACGCCATGGGCAAAGTCACCAAGCCAGCGATTAAGGATCTATTCTAATCCAATACGCTGGAGCTCATTGTAGATTGCGCCAAGGGACGATTCACTTGAACATCAAGCCCTCGAGGCCTTTTCTCCATCACTCAATCAACACCTTTTGCAATGATTAAACCTGCAGCCCTGCTAATAGCATTCCTGACTCCGCTTCTCCCTTTATCAGCCGAAGAATCGATCAACGTTCTCATGTGGGACGAACGACAGCCGCGACAAGCGGAAGCCTACGACAATTTCCTCGGAAACGAAATCGTCGAGCGACTAAAGGCAACGACCACCGGTCTCAAGTTTCGCTCCGTCTCCCTAGACGTCCCGGAACAAGGACTTTCCAGCGACAACCTCGATTGGGCCGACGTCATTATTTGGTGGGGGCACGCTCGCCATTGGGAAATCTCTCCCGAAACCGCCCAGCGAAAACTCATCAAGCGCATCATGGCCGGCAAGCTCGATCTCATCGCCCTCCACTCCTCGCACTGGGCAACCGTATTCATGGAAGCCATGAACGAGCGAACGCGAGCCGTCGTTCGCAAACGCTACCCCAACACGGATCCCAAATTTAAAGTAGATTATGAATACATCCCCACTCCAGGCAGAATGCCGCCAACGGCCGACTCCTTGGTAACTCCCGCCTACCTCGCTCTTAGAAAAGGCAAACATCTAGCCCACGTCCGCATAGACATGCCCAACTGCTGCTTCCCCTCCTTCCGCCCCGACGGAGAACCCGGCGTCCTAAGCGTCACTGCTCCCAACCACCCCATCGCCAAAGGCCTCCCCAAAACCTTCGAAGTCAAAGCCACGGAAATGTACAACGAACCCTTCCACGTACCCGAGCCTGACCAAGTCATCTTCGAAGAACGCTGGCGCCCCGGCGAATGGTTTCGCAGCGGCATGGTCTGGAACATCGGAAAAGGCAAAGTCTTCTACTTCCGCCCCGGCCACGAACAATACCCAGTCTTCAAACAACCCGAAATCATCCAAATCCTAGCCAACGCCTGCCACTGGCTAGGAAGCGAATAGGTAGGGCGGCATCGCCGAGGCCGCAGCACAGACAGAGGCAGAGGCAGAGACAGAACACTAGTCTCTAAAAAATGGAAAGGTTCACTAAACACGCCAAATAACACGAAAACGAAATACATTTTGAAACCCTAAAATTCCCGAGCAAACATACCCCCGACATCTTTAACCCCAACCAATTTCACGTATTTAGCGTACAAAATCCTTCAACCTTCATCCTTCAACGACCCCCATGAAGCTCTCCCTTCTCCCCCTCTCTCTATACCTCCTTCTCTCCCTCCACGCTTCGCCGCCCCCCAACATCCTCTTCATCCTCGCCGACGATCTCGGCTACGGTGACGTCGCCTGCTACAATCCCGAATCAAAAGTTCCCACGCCGAACCTGGATCGGATGGCAACAGAAGGAATGCTCTTCACCGACGCTCACAGTCCTTCCACGGTTTGCACCCCTACACGCTACAGCATCATGACCGGACAGATGGCCTTCCGCCTAAACTATCCCGGCGTATTCACCGGCGTAGGCGGTCCGTGCTTGATAAGCGAAGATCAGCTAACCCTCCCCGACATGCTGCGCCAAAAAGGCTACGAAACCGCATTGTTCGGAAAATGGCATATCGGCATGTCCTTCCTCGATAAAGACGGAAAAGTTATCGACGTTAAGGAACGCCCCAAAGGTGTCGACCCTAACCAAAAAATCAACCTAGGCCTAGAGGCCGTCAAACGCGTCGACTATTCTCGCCCCGTACCCGACGCTCCAATACACCGAGGTTTCGATCATTTCTTCGGAACAGTCTGTTGTCCCACAACCGACTGGCTTTACGCCTACATGGAAGGAGACCGAATCCCAGTGCCTCCAACGAAACTCGTCGATAAAACAAAGCTCCCCACTCACGAGTGGTCTTTCGACTGTCGCCCGGGTCTCGTAGCTCCCGACTTCGATCATGAGGAAGTCGATATGGTTTTCCTCGAAAAAAGTCTCAATTTCCTCGACCAGCACAATCAGGATAAACCGGATACGCCATTCTTCCTCTTCCATTCCCTCCAAGCAGTTCACCTTCCCTCCTTTCCCGGAAAAGACTTCCAAGGAAAAACCAAAGCCGGACCACACGGAGATTTCATTTTCGAGTTCGACTACGTAGTCGGCGAACTTCTAAAAAAGCTCGAAACGCTCGGACTCGCTGACAACACCCTCGTGATCGTTTCCAGCGATAATGGTCCCGAAGTCCCAACCGTCATCAATATGCGTGGAATATATCAACACGACGGTGCTAGACCCTGGCGAGGCGTAAAACGCGACAACTGGGAAGGCGGACATCGCGTCCCGATGATAGCTCGCTGGCCCGGCAAAGTGAAAGCCAACTCCATCACCGACCAAACCGTGTGCCTAACGGATATCATGGCCACCTGCGCCGCGATAGCGGACGCCAAGCTACCGAATGACGCCGCCGAGGACAGCTTCAACATACTTCCCATTCTCCTCGGGGAAGCGAAGGAGGACATTCGTAAATTCACCCTCCATCAAACGATCAAACTAGAACTCGCAATTCGGAGCGGCAATTGGAAATACCTCGACCATAAAGGATCCGGCGGGAACCGATACGAACAGGCCAGATTAAAGCCATTCGCCTTACCAGACACCGCCCCTGAAGCGCCAGGACAACTCTACAATCTCGATCAAGACCCCGGAGAAA
This sequence comes from Opitutaceae bacterium, assembly GCA_028822375.1. Classification (GTDB taxonomy): domain Bacteria; phylum Verrucomicrobiota; class Verrucomicrobiia; order Opitutales; family Opitutaceae; genus Pelagisphaera. Next base: position 31,305 of record JAPKDW010000008.1, read on the forward strand.
CGCGCAACGTATACTTCGAATACCCAGAGATCGCAAAAAGGCTAAAAGACCAACTCGAAGAATTCAAAACCACCGACCGCAGCGCCCCGGAGCGTTTATAAGATCAACAACGTAACCACCATGAAGCCCCTCCGTCTCCCCTTCTCATTCCTTCGCGGTTAAATAAAAATCTTGAAAATCTATGTTCTCATTTTCGCAATCGTTGCGGTTTGCTTACCCATTTCCGCAAAACGCAACATCGTATTCATCCTCGCCGAAGACCTAGGAATCGGCGACACGAACATCTACGGTGGCGATCGTTGCCTGATTGAGGCGCCCAACATTGACAAACTGGCCAAGGGCGGTCTCCGGTTCACCGACGCCCATGTAAGCGCTTCCGTTTGCGGACCTACCCGCACAGCCATCATGGCCGGCACTATCCCTGGAGAAACACTCGCCACGATCGTGACGGCCCCTGGAAACTCTGCCTCCGTCCCGGTAGCGGCGCCAAAGGCCTTCACGGCAACCTACCCATACCGGAAGATGCCTGGAAAGCCGAAATGAAATCATTCGGCGAAAAACCAACCCGGTCCGATTTCCTCAAAGCCCCCTTCGTACAACTCTTCAACCTCGAAAATATTTCCAACTTGGCAGCTCTAACGGGGTGCCCATAGTTTCCTATTGCATCACCCTCACCGACTTGTAGCGTCCAGATCAATAGCCTTTAGAGGCTTCACTGCTGCATGGGGAAAACGATACAAGAATGGAAAATCGAAGTCGAAAAGACTGTCGGACGAGCGCTTTCCAAAAACGAAAATGACTACTTCGAGGTCCTCACCGAGCTGCTCGACATGCTCGACTGGAAAGATGCCTTGCATGCCAAGGATGTCGCCTTGCTCCACTCCAAGCTTCTTTTTGTAGAAAAAGACCCCAAAGCGCCGCTTACCAACGGGCTCTGGATCGAGCAACCAGAAGACGAGTATTCGCTTTGGCAATACATCGCATTACTTCTAGACGATCGTAACCTCGATATACCAAAATACCTCGAGGAGCATACTGACGTCAACGCAACCCGTTCGGAGATTCTTTCCCGTCAACGCCAAAAAGAAGCGCGTCTTTGGAAAAACAGACTCGGCAACTTATCCCAACGTCGCGAATTCAGCCATACCGGCTCTCTCGACGTCCGACTGAAGCTCCAGGGGCGCTCACTCAAATGGGAAGGCAAAGCCGGCGGCTATTCTGACTACGCGCCTCTCGCTGCCAAGGAAATGGCCCAGTGGCTCGCCAAGGATTTCGGATTCCTCGATCGCTTTGCCGCTCCAAGCCTCGCCCTCTGCGCTCTTTTCCAAGAATACTATCGATCGACCCAGCGAACGCGTATCGATCTAGATAAAGCAGAAGACTGCTCCTTCCTCAATTTACTTATCCATCGAGCGGATACCCGCGACCGGATCGTCAACAAGGAAGGCATTTCCCTATCGATTCGCGAAGAGCGGCTCAAGTGGACCGGTTCCGAGGATGGACCCAACAACCTAGGGAACTACCAGCTCTCACTGGTTTTCGAAGACGGACAACCCGCTCCCTACTCGATGGCCTACCTCCCTGGCTCGCAAGCTCTCTACCTTCAAGGCGATGCCCTCTATCGCGGCCCGAACTCGCTAAAAGCAGACGCCGATCCGAATCAGCCTTTCGATATCCCGCAAGAAGCAATCGAGAGCCCCGAGGGATTACTCTTCCTTCGAAACCAAAGTCTCGAGATTCCAGAACAGCTCAAAGGACAAATCGTAGCCGTGCCGCTTCAATCGCGGATTTATTGCGATGCTGTCGAAAATAAGGACGCGCTGAATCGGCATAGCGTATTGCGCGTTTCGCTCGCAGCAGTCTCGCGCGACCAAAAACACTGGTTCGTCCTCACCGACCAAGGCTGGGCCCCTTCGCCAAACCTCGAAACCGACGAAGAATCGGCTCCCGCGGAAAAAGGCGCCTTATTCGAGTATCCGGATGCCACTCCATATCTCACTCCGTTTCACGATTTCGAGCTGACCGAAGTCGACCAAGGAATTTGGCAACGTCCTATAGATCTAGATTTCCCCAGCGCCTTCACTCACTGGATACAGCGTTTTCCGAGCGAGCTTCAAATAATCGCCGACGATGAACTCGACACGCTCGTCGATGGAAAACCGATTGGTCGCTACGCCCTACGCATCCATTCCAACGACAACCAAGATTGGTTCGACGTTCGCTTGGAACCTGAGCTGCTCGATACAAATCTCACCGAGAACGAACAACAGTTGCTCCTCAAGGCCAAAGGAGACTTCGTTCACCTTCCTGGCAAAGGTTGGAAACGCTTCGACCCGACCGTAGCGCCTTCCCAACAAGAGTTGCTTCACCAACTGGGTTTGAACAACGACGAGTCCACAACCGACTCGCATTCGTTTCACGCGATGCAACTCGCGGAGACGCGCCTAGAAGATGCCGCAGAAAAAGCGCTCGTCCGCAGTATCCGAAAACGAGCCAAAGATATTTCCGCCAAAACACCTGCAAACCTTCCCAAGGGGATCCAAACTCAGCTCCGTCCTTATCAAGAAGAAGGATTCCGCTTTTTGTCCTTCCTCTCGAACAACCGATTCGGAGGTATTCTCGCGGATGACATGGGACTGGGTAAAACGCTCCAGGCCCTTACATGGCTAACTTGGCTGAAACTGCACCGTCCACCCGAAGAAAACTTCCAAGTTCTCGTCGTCTGTCCGAAATCCGTGATGCACGTCTGGAAGAAGGAAATCGAGCGCCACACGGAGTTGCTTTCGATCGCCGTTTACGACCCAGCCTTAGTGCACTCAGTCGCCTGGAAAGCATCTGAAATCGACATCCTCGTCGCCAACTACTCCCAACTGCGCATAAACCGCTCATTCTTCCTCGAACAAGAATGGACCGTCGCCGCTCTCGACGAAGGACAATACATTAAGAACCCACAATCGCAAACGGCAAAAACCGCATGCGCACTCAAATCCGAGTATCGTATCATTATTACCGGCACGCCGATTGAAAATCGAATTCTCGATTTGTGGAGTCTCTTCGCCTTCGCCATGCCAGGACTCTTAGGGAATCAAGCTTCCTTCAAGCGCCAGTACAAAGAATCCGACCCCGAGTCCCCCAAGCGTCTATACAATCGGACACGGCACTTCATGCTGCGCCGCAGCAAATCGCAGGTCGCCCCAGACCTCCCTGACCGTATTGAAGAAACGCTTACATGCGAAATGGAAGGCGATCAAAAAGATCTCTATACTGCCGAACTCAAGAATGTTCAGCAAAGCCTACGTAGCATTCAATCCGACGCGGAATTCGACAAAAAACGCTTTAATATTCTCTCGTCACTGCTCCGCCTTCGCCAAATCTGCTGTCACCCGCGTCTGATCGATCCTGCTTACGCCGACATGAAAAGCGCCAAGATGGAAGCCTTGATCGACCGTGTGTCCGAACTAATGGACGAAGGCCACAAGGTTCTCATCTTCAGCCAATTCGTCGAGATGCTCGAAATCATTCGAGGCGAGCTTGAAACCCTTGGTTGCAAGCATCTCATGCTAACAGGCAAAACCAAGAATCGCGAAGAGTTAGTCGACCAGTTCCAAGAAGACAAATCGATCACCGCCTTCCTGCTCTCGCTGCGAGCGGCCGGCTCGGGCTTAAACCTCACTTCCGCCTCTTACGTCATTCTTTACGATCCATGGTGGAATCCGGCCGTCGAAGCGCAAGCCATCGACCGGACTCACCGCATCGGCCAAGAAAATGCAGTAAACGCCTACCGCTTAATCGCGCAGGGAACAGTGGAAGACAAAATACAAAGTCTACAGCTCAAGAAAGAGACCCTGGCCAACGAAGTGGTCCAAGAGGAATCCCTCAATCAGATCCTCAACCTCGATCGCCTCAAGAGCATCCTCCAAGCCTAGACTTCAACCATAGGACCGGTCCCGCTCAGCGTGGACCGCCTCGCGTGGAAAACTTAACGCTCAAACTCTATTCGTATTTGGGATTCAACTTCGCAACCACGACGTTTTCGAAATTGAAATACCGCTTCGCCGCTTCCTGGATCTCATAAGGGTCGAAAACCTTCACCTGCTCTGGAAACTCGACGATCTCTTGAAACGGTCTCCCTTCGCTCGCCGCCGAAGCTAAGTTCCTTAGCCAAAAGCTATTTTCTTTCAAACTCCGCTGATAGCCACGTAGGTGAATCTCCTGCACTTTCTCCAGGTTCTTGACCCGAACTCCCCGCTCTTGGAGGTCCATTATCTGTTGAATCCCTGCAGCAATAAGCATATCCGCGTTAGCTGGATCGCATGAAAACGCGAACCCAGACGAATAACGTTCGGTAGGCTCTCGAGAAAGCGATGCATACACACCCACTCCATAAGTTCCCCCGTTTTCCTCGCGTAAGGTCTCACGCATTCGAATATTCAACAAATCACGAACGACACTCATAATGTATCGATTTCCCGACGACCATTCCGCTTCGCCATTAAACAGAACTCGAACACTCGTCTTTTCCTCCAAACCAAATTCAATTGTCACGTTGTTTTGCCCCTTCGCAGGGTCGTCATTCAAATGTCTCCCACGTTCTTCGCGATGAGTCGACGGAAGCGATGCCAGATAGGTTTTCGAAAACGCCTTCAATTCCTCCAAGTCGATCGATCCGACGAATACAAAAGTGAAATCGCTGAAATCTCTAAATCGACTCCGGAAAACCGCCAAAGCCAAGTCCGAGTCAATGTTTTCCAGAAGAGCCATATTCAATGGGAGGTGACGCGGATGATCTCCATAGAGCTCTTTCTCGATCGCATCTTGAAAAACCGACTGAGGCGATTGAGAGCGATTAACGATCATCGCCTTCAATCGAGACTCCAAGGCTGAAAACGCAGCCTTATCGAGGCGCGGAGAAGTCGCTTGAAGATGCAATAGTCTAAAAAACGAATCTGCATCTCTTGGCGAATATGAACCGCGAAATCCTTCGTATTGACCATTTATATACGGAGATACGTTGATGCTCTTTCCCGCCAAACGCTTCTCCAACTGAAGCGAACTAAATTCTCCGGCGCCGCTTTCGCCTAAAATCATAGTAGACATCGCAGCTGAAAAGTATTCGTCGTCCATTACCAGACTATGCCCGCCTGGACTAAATGAATCCATCAAGACTTCATCGTTCTTGAAATCCGTAGGTTTCACGATCACTTTAGCTCCATTGGAAAGCTCCCAAGTATGCGTATCCACGGATTCATCATACGATTCGGATACGATTGAACCATCACTTGGCTCATCAGCGAGCAATGGCGCATCCAAGAAGCGATCGTCATAAGGGTCCAGCTCGATCCTACCTGCCTGCTCGACCGCCGCGATCAAATCCATCTCCTTCGGAATTTCCCAACCGCCCTTTTCAGGACCGCTAAACAACCCCACCTGACTAGTCGTCTGAGCAAACCCGTTTCCAATCGCATTCACTTCTTCAATCGTAATATTGGCCAAAAAACTCTCCGTCATTCGCAACTCCATCTCGATCCCAGGGATCGGCTCGTCTACGGTGAAAGCCCGCGTATACTCGTCTGCATATGTATTGGAATTCGTTTTATCGATTTCGTCGAAGGCGTTTTCCAAAGACCGCAAAACATCCGCCTTCACTCTCTCCAATTCTCCCGCCGTGAAACCATCACGGACCGCCCGATTGGTCTCGCCCATCAACGCGTCCAAACCCTCTTGATAATGATCTTCAATGAAAACCACCGACTGCTGCAAAGCCTCCTTTTCTCTAGCGATGCGGCTATTTCCCGCACTCGCTTGAATATAAGGTGGATTCGGCTCGCGAGCTCGTTCATCCAAGCGGCGATTCAACATGCCGAAGTAGAGTCGTTCGACAAACAACAGCCGATAAACCCCGGCGCGCTGATCACGACCTACCGGGCGCTTCAAGAGCATTCTAAAAGAAGCGATCGTCAACTCCGGGTCCGTATCAATCGAATACAAAGACTCTTCGTGATCCGGCACCTCGGAAGGGGTCCTCTCAGTAGCGTCCTCATCATTTTCCAACTTACCGAAAACATCTTTGATACGTTGCTCCACGTCCTTGCCATCAATGTCCCCCACCACAATCACGCCCATCAATTCAGGGCGATACCAATCCTTATAGAACTCTTCGAAGCGCTCCCGCGGAGCATTGCGCACGACAACCATCGAGCCAATCGGCTTACGCTGAGCGTAACGAGACTTGTAGAAAATATACGGAATTTGCTTCTCGCTCAAACGCTCGCCCGCCCCTTGACGCGAGCGCCATTCCTCCAAAATTACGCCTCGCTCTTTTTCGATCTCTACGGGATGGAGCGTCATGGATGTCGCCCAATCCTCCAAAATTTCGAAACCAGTGGACAGCAAGCCTGGCTTATCGGTCGGTAGCTCTAACATGTAAACCGTCTCGTTATGCGACGTGTAAGCATTTACGTGAGAACCGAACCGCATCCCCGCGCGCTCCATGAAATCGATGATCGCGTTCTTCGGGAAGCGACGCGTTCCATTGAAAGCCAAATGCTCCAAAAAGTGAGCCAATCCGCGTTGGCCATCATTCTCCTGCAGGGAGCCTGCATTTACGGCCAAGCGAAGGTACACACGTCCTTCCGGCTTCTTGTTTTCGCGAACGTAATACTTCAGCCCATTATCCAGTTGGCCAACGATCATATTGGCATCAACCGGCAATGGAGCATCCAAGTCCGAAAAATCCTGAGAAAAGCCTGTAGTCAAAAGACTCAGGCCCGCGAAAACGAGCACGATACGAGAAGTACGAAAATCGATCATAAATAGTATACTTGAAATTGGAGAACGAAAAATGCCGACCGCAAGTTGCGTAAAACTTCGGAGAGCACCCCAATGGACACCAGATTCCAGATGATGATCCTCGCCGAAGCGAAGGCAAGCCTCTCGTCTACGCCTTCGAACTCAAAACGTGAATGAACGGTTGCGCCATGCAAACGCGACGCTTTGAATCCCCCCAAAATATGGCACAGGCTGACAGAAACGGCATACTTCCTGTAACCGCCCTATCCGGATTTCTCGGAGCGGGCAAAACGACCTTGCTCAATCACCTGATCCGCAACGCGGACGGCGAACGCATCGCAATCATCGTTAACGATATCGGAGAAGTGAATATCGACGCTTCCCTCATAAATTCGGAGGTAAAGCAACTCGACGGTGAAGTCGATCAGGTCATCGAACTCAGCGGTGGCTGCATTTGCTGCTCTATCCAGAGCGACCTTGTCGCCGCAGTCTCCGAGCTCACCGAAAACCTGAAAATCGACCGGCTTATTGTAGAGTCCACCGGCGTAGCCGAACCGGTCTCGATCGCTCAGACCTTTCTTTCCGATGACATCGCCGGGCGACCGCTCGAAGATAGCGCCCGCCTCGATTCGCTCGTAACCGTTGTCGATGCTGCGTTCTTTCTCGAAGAGTGGCGAGCGAGCGAGCAGAAAGGCCCTTCTCGCGACCTCCTCCGCCAAGAAGACGATCGCTCGATATTCGAACTCATTCTAGAGCAAATCGAGTGTGCCGATATTCTCGTCGCCAACAAAATCGACCTGCTAGACGCCCCAGAGAGAACAGAACTAAAGGCCATTCTCCAAAGTCTCAACGAACAAGCCCACTACCACGAGGCGACACAAGGTCAGGTGCCCAAGCGCGCCTTGCTTGGGCTCTATCTGTTTGACCTCAAACGAACTCTATCGGGCGCCAATTGGCTCAGGCATATCGAAAATAGCCATGGCGAAAACGATCAAGTCAATCGATTCCGGAAAATCGAAATTCCCAATTCCTCGCTCGTCCAACCCAATCTCGGGAAATCAATTAGTTCAACCAAACAACTCAAACGCTCCATCAACACCTTCGTCTACCGAGCCCGGCGTCCATTCGACGCGGATAAATTCGCTGCGGTAATCAATCGTTCGATACCAGGATTACTGCGAGCTAAAGGCTATTGCTGGATCGAGAATCAAAACGAAGCAGTAGGTTTTCTGTCCATCGCCGGATCCACGACTCGCTGCGACTTCCTAGGCAACTGGTGGGCAGCCGCTCTCGAAAAAGGAAAGATCGACCGATCGCAACTCCCAGCCGAAGTCGAACGTAAATGGGAATCGCCCCATGGCGATCGACGTCAGGAACTCGTGTTTATCGGCCTCAACCTCGACGGCGAAGCCCTAAAGGAACAGATCGACGCCTGTTTGATAGATTAACAATCTACCAGCCAACCCAGCCTGCATTCGCCGTGCCGATCAAGGAAATATTGTAGTTGCGAATTATATACACGGGAATCTCCTTCAGGATGTTCTTCACCTACACGCATTCATTTTGCTCGAAGAAGTGAACAAACTGATTCCCATCCCAAAAGAACTCCTCGTTTTTTCCGACAATGCCGCTTGCCAAAAACAGCCCTCGTTTCGGCAGAACGATACGCGCAAAATCCGCCGATACGCGTCCAAAGATTCAAACGCTCCCAACGGACTCAAGGCAAATCGATCCCATTAGAACGCTTTTCCAGGCATAAACTCGGAGCTTCTAAACCGATTTTCAGTCCATGGGAACTTTGACATTCAAACTGCTTTCCTATTCAGTTCCTACACTCGTCATTAAACGTCTATCCCGCGATGAACACAAATTCGATTATCCAAACAACCCTGATCGCCATCAGCGTCCTATTGCTCCCCGTATCCGCTCACGCCGAAATCGAGAACGTCCCTCCAGCGGAATTCCTCGAACTCGTAAAACAGAACGACGGCATAATCCTCGACGTACGAACCCCAGATGAGGTCGCTCAAGGACATATCGCTGGAGCCAGCGTTCTAAATATTTACGACAAGGATTTCGAACGGAAGCTCAACCTCATGCAAAAAGACAAACCGATCTACGTCTATTGCCGATCAGGAGGACGCAGCGGGAAAGCCGCTCAAACCATGGACGCCAATGGCTTCCACTCAATTTTTAATCTCACCGGTGGTATCGGAGCCTGGAACGACGCGAAGCTCCCCCTCGAAAAGCCGAAAAACGTATCCGTAAAAAAGGCGGCACCCATGTCCCAAAGCGATTTCGAAAAAAAGCTAGCCGCTAAATCCGTGGCGCTAGCCGACTTCCACACGGAATGGTGCATGCCTTGCAAGCAAATGGCTCCAGTCATTGACACCCTCAAAAAGAAATTCGCAAACCAAGCGTCTATTATTCGCGTCGACCTCGACACCAGCCCTGAACTCGGCTCGACCTTCGATATCAAAGGCGTCCCCGTATTCATTCTATTCGTCGACGGCAAAGAACAGTGGCGTCACTCGGGAACAATCGAAGCCGACGACCTGCAAGCGAAGATCGCAAGCGCCCTTTAATATCCCGAAGGCCTTACTCTATTCCTTTTTCTTCGGCGCCTTGTTTTTCGGCGGCGTAATCATAACGTGGGCACGGTGAGTACCTGGATTCATAATCCACGGCCCACCAGGAGCGGCAGGGGTAAGCGGAAGGCCGGTAGTCTCGGCGGTCTCGAAAGGAATGTAGAATACCCAACGCAAATGCGTATTCTCGATTTCCTTCGTCTCCTCGTTAACCTGTCCCGTCATTACATTTAAAAGCGCTTTCTTAGGCATCTTCAAAGCGCCCGATTTCGCCTCGGCCTCACGTATTTGAAAAATCTCGTCAGCCTTCTTCCCGTCCGCCTTGAGTTCGCGACCCCGAGCCATGAACGGCTCTAGACTATCGTGATAACACGCGACGCTAAATCCTTTCCGAGCCGGATCGTCCGCCAGACAGATAAGGTCGTTGGTCCCCTTTCGCAAAACAGCTAAAGTCCCATCGCTTTTAAAGCCCAGCACAGTCGAATTCTCTCGCTCGTACTCAGGAGCCGCTAAAACCGCAGTGGCAATCTGCCAATCTTCGGAAGGATAATTTTGAGCAAACGACGCAACCGTTGCAGTCAGGGCGATCAGGGAAACGTAAAACCTCATGACCAAAGAATTAACCGAATTCCAAGCGACGAGGCAATCCGTAATTTTCGAGAAAACTCCTCTGCTGCCATAAAAAATGGTAAGGTTACCATTTTTTATTGCAGATCAAGGTCTGGGTTGAT
>JAPKDW010000106.1 GCA_028822375.1 Opitutaceae bacterium
GGTGTGGAGTCTGCAATAATTCTTTCAAATAGAGTTAAGTTGACGCCAATGCGCTTAGCAGGACCAATCCTACACTGACGTATTTAACAGCCGCTTTAATTTATTGGATTGGAGTGGCTATTTACTAGCGATCCATTTGACGGCGTTGATTAGGATCTTTTGGTAGTCGGGGTGATCGTGGACGCGTTCGTCGTGGCCGAGAGTGAAGCCGACGATCCGCGCTTTAGGATGCTCGGTTATCCAAACCGCTGCATGGCGTTTGCCTGACTTTCCGCTTACGCTGGTTTCCAGGAGTGGGGTGATTTTGTTGGCTCCTTCGGGAGCCCCGCCGACGTTCATGTTGTAGAGCTCATCGACTACATCGAAGCTTGCCGAAACGCCTTTCATGATCGGATGACGTTTGGCGACGACGCTTACGCTGAAGGGACCAAGTTTGTCGTGACCACGCGTTCCGCCGCCCACTATTTGGGCATTGAGTTCTGGCCAATCTTTGTAGCCGTACCAAGTTCCTGGATGCAGCATGATGACGCCTTTGCCAGAATTGACGCGATCCATGAGGGCTTTGCGATAGGCCGGCGTGTCGAAGGCTTTGCGGTTAACGCTGATGATTGCGACGTCCGCATTGGCGAGCTCCTTAGTCGCTTGGGCATTGTCTTCCGTATAGTGAACCGTAAGGCCGGCTTTCAAGAGCGTCTTGGAATCGGATTTGCCGAAGAACTCGTGGAACTTGTGCGATGAACCGCCTCCGATTATTAGAACCGATGTTTTACCGCTTTCCCAGCGAACGGGTGTTGCCGGTATTGGGGGAGGGATTACGCGGCGATTGAGGATCTTGGCCTTTGGCTTTGGAGTCGGTTTTTGGGCAACGACCGGTTCGCTAGCTTCGGCAACCAGGAAGGCGAGCAGGTCGCGTAAAGCTTCGGCTCCGAGCGCTTCAAACCCTTCGGGCATTAAGCTCCGTTTTGTGTTCTCGCGTTTGGCGATAGTGGACTTTGCGATTTCCTTAACGCCCGCTTGCGTAGCGAGGATGAGCGTTGAAGCGTTTTCCGAAGAGATAATGCCGACGAATGTTTCGCCGCTCTTGGTGGTGATGTTGTGCGCCCAGAAGCTGTCTTCCACTTCGCGGTTCGGGTCGATGATTTGACCGAGCAGTTCCGCTGCGCCGTGAGTACCCATCCCATCGAGGGCCGGACCGACTGCTGCCCCCATGTCGCCAAGTTTGTGGCAAATCACGCAGGCGCCGAAGACTGCCTTGCCTTTGATTGGGTCGCCGGGCTTTTCCACTTCAGGAATAAGCTTGGCGATCAGGTCGTCTTTTTCGGCGATCTCTGGGGCGATTCTGGCCAGAACGCGGTACGCGGCGCGATAGGTACTGCGATCCGGGTGATTGCGAAGACGCGATAGATTGCCGGGGCCAACGTCCGCTGGCAGGATTTTCCCCTCGTCCATGAGCTTGATTAACGCTTGAGCCCACTTGGTCCGTTTGACGATCTGATCGAAAGTCTTCAATTTCATTGGACCGTCTTGAGCCATGAAATAGTCGAGTAAAAGCGTTTCTAAATCGGCTCCCGATACTTCGCCAATTGCTGCGAGAACACCTTCTTTCAAGGTATCGCTTCCGTTTCCGTTGAGGAGGCTTTTGAGTGCCGGCAAGATCCGCTGATTGCTTTTGCGGATACTTACTAGGCTGCGAGCGATCGTCGCGCGTTGCGTTTCGCTTAGATTCGCTTGGCTGAGTTTGCCAAGCAAAGCGGTGGTGAGTGCTTTGGTCTGAGTTGCGAGTTCGCCTTTGGAGTCCCAGGTGACGGCCATCGGCAAAACAAGCGTGCTCACATTTTCGTCCTTCAGGAGAGACGCGAGTACCGCTTTCAATGCCTTATTGAGCGGGGGTGGATTGTCGACGCCTTCCGCAAGTCCTCGGAGAATGATTCCCTTGGTGACGGCGACTTCCGAACCCGCGCTTCCGCATGCTTTAAGCAAACGCGCCGCGTTGGCCGCAGCCTTATTGTCGGCGACGGCTGCAGGAACGAGGGCTGCCGTGAATGCGAGAAGAGAGTCGTTGGGCGTTGTTTTGAGAGTGGCCCGAAGAACGGCTACTGATCGGTCAGACGCTGCGGCGACTAATGCCGAACGGGTCCAATCGTCTTTTGCAGCCTTAGCTTGGGCGACGATTTGAGCAGGCGACGATTCGCTTGCATTTTCGAAGCTACGAAGAGCGTCGCTTCCAATGAATTGACCAGCGTCTCCGTGACGTTCGCGGAGGAGGCGATTGGCGTTGTCACGAATGCGTTCGTTCTTGCTTTGGCTCGCTTTCTTTAGAGCAACGATGTCATTGGGATCCAATGACGCAGAACCAACGGACTTAGCTTGCTTGTGCTGGACCTTCCAGATGCGACCGTAGTAGTGGTCGCGATCGGGACGTACCGCAGCGTTGGCTGGACCGTGAACGGGGCCACGCGTATCATTATGTATGATCGCTTGGTTGCAGAAATCGACTAGGTACATCGCTCCATCTGGACCAGTCATTACTTCGATGGGGCGGAACCAGAGATTCGTGCTGCGAATGAATTCGGTTTCTTCACGACCGGCTTCTTTTGTCGCTTTGTAAGTGACGCCGTCTTTGGCGACATTGAAATGTCCGATGATGTTCAGAGTCGGTTCACTGGTGAAGTAGCTGTGATTCCATTTTTCAGGCCAAGCCCCGCCTTCATAGATTACGCAACCAGCGCCTGCTGTGTAGCGACCTACTTGGTCGATTTGCACATAGGCTTGTTGTTCCCATTCCATTGCCGGGAAGGTTTTCGCTCCTGGAAGGATGCCATTGGTTCCACTGACTTCGGGAATCTTGCCTTTGGCGAGAACGGATTCGGGTAAAACGACGTGAACGAGGGGATTGCCGGTAGTGGGCTGCGTGTAGAAAACCTCACCTGCCATCGTGGTGTCCATTCCCCACGTATTGCCGCCGCGAGAAGCGTATTGCTCGAAGGCGCTGCCGTCGGGTTTGAAGCGGACGACTCCATTGTTGATGGCTCCGAAGTCCTTGCTGCCGTCGCCTGAAGTAACGTTTTGAGATGAAGAGTATCCATGCGTGGCGTACACCCAGCCATCGGCTCCATAGTGGAGGTTGTTGATGACGGCGTGCGTATCGCGAATACCGAGATTGGCATAGAGCTTGGTTCGCTTGTCGGCTACGTCGTCTCCATTTGTATCTTCGAGGAACCATATGTCGGGAGCGCTGGCGGCGATAACGCCGTTTTTGTGGAAAACGAAGCTGTTCACGAGCTCCAGTTTGTCGGCGAATACCTTTTTGGAATCCATGACGCCGTCGCCATTGGTATCGGTCAGGATGCTAATGCGATCAAGTGGATCGCGATCGTAGTCGCCTGGCTTGAGCGATCCGGAATCCATCCAAGGGACAACGTTTTGCTTGCGTAGACCATTGGGATACTCGGGAGTTTCGGCAACCCAGAGACGACCTTGGTGGTCCCAATTGATGTTCATCGGGTTGTTGATAAGGGGTTCCGATGCGACGAGCGTTAGCTCGAAATCCGGATGAACTTCCAGGTGATCCGGTAGCTTAGTAGGATGGGGTACGCCTCCTTCGACGTAGCGTAGGTTTTCGCCTAACTCGTCAGCCTTGCAGAGCATGTCTACATTGTCGCGTTTCGCGGCCCAGGCGATTCCGCGCAGGATCATGGCGCGAACGCCGATGTGGGAGAAATTTTTATGCCAATGACCGGGAATATGGACGAACGAACGGTAAGGCTTTCCGCCTTCGAGGGAATTTTCGTAGGTCCAAATTTGCGGTTGAATATCGTAAATATTGACGGCCTTTTTCTTGGCGACGGCTTCTGCAGCTCGCGCTTGGGCTTCCTGATTGCCTTTGCCTTTGGTGTCGATGGCTTTGGGCGTGTAGGCGGTTGCGAGAATCTTCGCTTCCGGCAGGATGTCCATGTCGTAGTAGATCTCGTCTTCCAGATCGAAATTGGAAACGTCCTTGGTTATCGAGTTTTCCACGTTTGTGAAATAGAGGCTCATGGGAGCTTCTAGGAACTTGGTAGTCCCATGACGCCAAGAACCGCCGATGATGCTTTTGTACCAATCGGGATCACGCGAAACCGCGCCAGCATGCAAAACAACCAGGCCGCCGCCACGTTTTAGAAATGTATTCAGATTTCGGCGATCTTCGCCTTCGATGTTTCCCGCTTCCTTTGCGTTGAGGATGAGCACGTCAGTCTTGGCGAGTTGCTTCTTCGTTGGAAACTCGAGAGCTCCATCGCAAATAACGCCGCGCGACTCTAGGAGTGGTTTCCACTCCTTGAGGAATTGCGGGTGCTCATGGGCTCCGGGAGCGTGTGTTTTTTCTCCAGCGCGGATAAAAACGCGAATGGGGTCGGCGGCTTGGACCGCGAGGGCTGACCATAGGAATCCGGCCAGCAGGAATAGAAACGTTTTTGTTTTCATGGTTTTCAGGGAAAGGGCTTAAGCGCGGTTTAAGGGGATTCGCTTGAATTTGCGAGTCAAAGAAGTGAGCGATTCTTCAACGCCCATACGCTCCAAACTGGAAGCGCCGACGAATCCTTGAGCATCGGTTAGTTGATTAATACGGGCGGCATCTTCGGGAGTGTTGATGGGGCCGCCATGCGAGAGAAGGAAAATGTCCTTATTGACTGCGCGAGCGGCTTCGAAAATTTCTTGGCATCGAGCAGCGGCATCTTCCATGGAGCATACGGCGCCGGTTACGCCGATGGATCCGCCAACAGTGGTGCCGACGTGGGCTATAATTGCATCGGCGCCTGCCTTAGCCATGGCTGCGGCTTCTTCGGGTTTAGCGACGTAGACAACGCTGAAGAGGTCCATTTTGGAAGCGATCGCGACTGTCTCGACTTCTTTTGAAAACGGCATGCCGGTTTCTTCCAAAACTTTGCGGAATTGTCCGTCTACGATACAGTGCGTCGGGAAATTATTGATACCGGAGAATCCCATTTCCTTAACCTTAAGCAGCCAATGCCACATGCGGCGGCGCGGATCAGTTGCGTGTACGCCACAGATTACGGGAATCTCTTCGATGGTGGGCAGCACCTCGAATTCGCCGATTTCCATGGCGACCGCGTTGGCGTCGCCGTAGGCCATCATGCCAGCGGTCGAACCGTGACCGGACATCCGAAAACGTCCGGAGTTGTAGATGATCAGAAGATCGGCTCCGCCTTTCTCGATGAATTTGGCGCTAATGCCGGTTCCGGCTCCAGCGGCGATAATCGCTTCGTTGCGGTCGAGAGTCGCTTGTAGGCGAGCTCGAACTTCGTCGCGTGTGTAAGGGTTTCCTTTTCCTGTCCAGGGATTTGGCATAGTGTGTAGATTTTAAGAATTAAAAATAGGTGTAATTTAAAAATGGATTTTGAAGAAATTTCTACCCACGAATCGCACGAATTCACACGAATGATTTTGTAGTTTGATGATTCGTGAAAATTCGTGCGATTGCTTCGCCATCTCCGCTTTGCTCCGTCGTGGGTGAAAATATTTTACTTCGTTTCTGGGCGGTTTTGTTTGGCTCGGAGGCTGGCCCAGGGTTCTTCTGTCGAAACGTCGACGATATTGGGTCCTTCTGCTTCGGAGGGGGAGAGGATGGCGAGAAAGGTGACGTCTTCGTCGAAAGGGTTGAATGTTCCATGTATTGCATTTTGGGGAACAAGGGCCATTTCGCCGGCCTTGAGGATTCTGTATTCATTTTCTACCCACTGTTCCGCTTGGCCGGAAACGACGTATATGATTTCTTCGCGCGTCGGGTGACGGTGAAAGGGGTGCGCGTTTCCAGCAGCGATAGTGGCTCGAACCATCATGAGCTGTTCGGCGCCGACGAGGTCTTTATTGGAGAGCCATTCCACGGTTGCCCAAGGATCTTGTTCCTTGGTTACGTCTGCGGCTTGCATGAAGCGGTTTTTGATGGGTTCGGACATTGGTGAAAATGTGAATTATGAATTGATGGGAATGGGGTGAATGCTTTCTATTGGTTCAATAAACCTAGCAATTTTTCAGCGCAATTTTGGGCGAATTCCGGGTCGTTGATTTCGAGGTCGAGGTCGATGGTTTCGACGGTCGCGTTTTCACGGATTGCGTTAAAAAGGGCTTTGTCGGCCGCGGCGTCATGGAACGGTTTTCCGATTCCGTTTATTTCGCTGATCGCTTTAAGCGGGTTGAGGATGGCGACTGGAGCAGGATTGGCATTGGCTTTTTCGGCGATGATACGACCAATCTTGGAGCATTCCTCGGCGTTTGTTCGCATGAGGGTGACTTGTGGGTTGTGAATGTAGAAAGTGCGGCCTTCGAATTGTTCCGGCACGGTTTCGCGTGCGCCGAAGTTGACCATGTCTACGCATCCTGGAGCGACTACGGCAGGAATTTTGGCGGTGGTCATCGCATCCATTCGACTGGGACCAGCTGCGAGAACTCCACCAACAACTTCGTCGGCCCATTCCGTTGTCGTTAAATCGAGGATACCGGCGACCATTCCGCTTTCGATGAGGCTCTCCATCGCTTGACCGCCGGCTCCGGTGGCGGCGAAGACGAGAACTTCGTAACCGGCTTCTTCTAGGCGGGCTTTGGCAGCGTTTATGCAGGTGGTTGTATTGCCGAACATGCTAGCGACGATTATTCGTTTGTCGCCGGTCGAGTCATTGCCTGAGCCAACCATGCCGCAGACAGCGCCGGCTGCTCGGCTGAAAATTATTTTAGAGATGCGGTTGAGTCCGTTAACATCGAGTACGGACGGAATCATTGCTATGTCTTTGGTTCCTACGTAAGGAGCGATGTTGCCGCTGGCTAAGGTGGAGACCATCACTTTGGGAAAACCAAGGGGGAGGGCTCGCATCCCAGCGGTAGCGATCGCGGTGCCGCCTCCGCCGCCGAGAGAGATGACTCCGTCGATCTTTCCCTCTTCGACCAATTGAGCTAGTAGAATGGGAATGGCGGCTGACATTGAACTGACGCATTCGCCTCGATCTCTTCGTTGAGCGATTGCGTCGATATCGATACTGGCAGCTGCAGCAACCTGGTGACGGGTAATATCCGGTTTGATTTGCGGCTCGCCACCGGTGCCCACGTCAATGAGGAGCGTGTCGAATCCGTCGGCTCGAATCAGGTCAGCCACGTAGGCGTGCTCGGGCCCTTTCGAATCAAGTGTTCCTAAGACTGCGATTGTTGGCATTGTCGGGCAGGGGATTATTGAGAGAAAGGGGGCTTTATAGCGTTGCGCTCGTGTCGCGGCAAAGCAATTTCATCAACATAAACCTATCGGAAATACACATGGAAATACGAGTTGCTGAATAGATCATGCTCTGAATTGGGTTGAACTATTGGGATCCCTACATTTTTTAGGTATCTGAGGATGCCCATAAACGGAGACGACAAGGAAGTGCGAGATGATGTCCAGGTTTTGGGGAATTCATCGTATTTGCTGGTTCGGTCGGGTGAAGTCGAGGAGAGGGATTGGATGGCGGGTAGTCCGGTATGCCCGTTGTTGAGTCAGCATCACATAGCCCATGCCGGTATTTTGCGGGCACGCTTTCCGTTCGAAATAGTGCGAGCTGACCAATCAGGTTCCTACATGATGGCTTGTTTTGGCGGGGAAGGCCGAGTGTTGGTGGATGGCGCTTGGAAGACCGTAGGGTCGGGCGAGGCGTGTTTGCTGCCTCCGTTCGTGCGCAATGCATTCAAGTGCATAGAGGGACACCCATGGGAATTCTGTTGGGTTCGGTATCTGGAGTCTCGGGAACGCAAGCCAATCGTATCTCAGAATTCCCCGGTTTTACGGAATTACGATAATGCTCCTTTGCGAGCGGCAATAGAAGGTTTGTATTGGGAAACTCGAGGAGCGATGAACCCCGGAGTTTTGGGGCACTGGGTTGAGCTGGTGCATCAGTATGCGTTGCGATTCGCCCAGCCGCATGACTCTGACGATCGGCTATGGCGATTGTGGAATCGGGTAGAGCCAGAGCTGGAGAGAAAATGGAGCTTGTATGAGCTTTCCGAGATTGCTCACGTAAGCGAGGAGCACTTGAGGCGATTGTGTCGGAAGCGTTATGGGCGTAGTCCGATGCAGCATTTGACGTTTCTACGGATTCAGCGGGCTAAGGTATTGTTGAGTTCTACGGATGAGAAGATCGAGACGATAGCCCGTTTGGTTGGTTACGAGAATCCGTTTACGTTTTCTTCGCTGTTCAAAAAATGGGTAGGTTGGAGTCCCTCGAGGTACCGGTGACTTTTGTATCTCTGAATGGTCATCGGACCCGCTGAGCGGGTTCTAGGAGTCTCGCTTCGCGAGCCGAGATGTCTCGCGCCACCTTTATTCGGTTGATGGGTGGGTCGAGGCCTCCGGACTCGATTCTCGTTAAAGAGCACTGACTTCCCCTAGGGCAGGATATTCGTTGGCTTGCCGTCTATGGTGGTTTTATTCTTTTGGTCCCAATAATCGCGGATACCTTTGTCGCCTTTGTTTTCTGTCCATTTGCGCAAGGTTTGGCGCTCGCCTTGTAGTTCCATCATGGGGACGGCGTAACCGCAGGAGGTTTGGACGGTTTCAATCTCAACGAGAAAAACTTGTCGCTTGCCGAGTCGTTCATCCCAGAGTTCGCTGTATTCGCTCCAGTTCGAGTCACGTTCGTGGACAGCTTGAGCGTGTCCGTAAGCGCGTAGAATGAGCGGTGCGCTGCCAAAAGAGCACCACATGATGGTCATGCGGCTGTTTTCTTGAATGTGTCCGGCGGTTTCGTTACCGCTACCGGTGAGGTTTAGCCAAGCAATGCGATTTGGGCCCAGCAACTTGAGGCTGTCCATGCCTTTGGGGGATAGGTTGATCCGTCCATCTGGGAGCGCTGTTGATACGAAGAAAATTGGTTGTTGCTCGATGAACGCCGTATGCTTATCGGAGAGTTCTGTGAATTGCTTGGCCATAGGTTTGAGATCGGAAACTATCGCGTTTTATGCTCTCAAAGAAGTGGCGATTGCCTATTGGGTCAAGTTTGGAAAGTTGACCGGTTGCCTACGCGGCATGGCGCGAGCGCCAGCCCTACGTCGGTTAGTTTCAAAAAGACTTCTTCAATTTCCGCTAATGGCGAAGCTCTTCGCTGCTTGATCGTTTGATTCTTCGATCCATTGCTGCAGGTAGTTTTGGTGCGAATACAGGATGTCTTGGTATTCGGGATGCGTCGCGAGATTGGTCAATTCGCCGGGGTCTTTTTGGAGATCCACTAAGGATTCGCGCTGGTCGCCTTCGATGTAGACGCAATACTTATAACCTTCGCTACGGACCATGCGACCGATGTTGTTTTCGGAGACCACAAACTTTCGTTGTTCTTTTTGTTGTCGTCCTTCGGCGATTGGTCGAAGGCTACGACCGATGAGATGGTCGGGGGCCGCGATGCCCGCGTAGTCGCAGAGAGTTGGGAGGATGTCTAGTCCGGTGGAAATTAGGTGGGTGTCGTTGACGACTCCGGCGGGAATGGATCCGTTTTGTCGCATGAGAAAAGGCACGCCGGAGGATTCTTCGTAGAAGTGGTTTTTGGATGCAAGGCCGTGAGAGGCGTCCATGTCGCCGTGATCAGCGGTGAACAGTACAATGGTGTTCTCGTCGAGGCCATTGAGTTTCAAGGCATCGAGGATTTTGGCGATATGTCCGTCGACTCTCTCGGTGAGGCGACAGTAGATCCAGCGATAATAGCGCCACTGGAGTTCGTCGTATTCCGTGCGAATGATCTTGGCGGGAGTGACGGCGTTGACCTTAAGACTGCTATCGATGGCAATAGGTTCTCCGGTCTGGATGGAGTGATTTGCGGGCAAAGGTGGCAATTGATCCAGCGGCAGCTGAGTCGCCTGCTTGTAAAGCTCGTCGACGAGGGGGAGTCTTTGGGGTAAGTATTTGTAGGCATTGAAGGCGAAACAAATATCGTGGGGATTGATGAACGAAGCGACGACGAAGAATGGATTTTCGCGAGGAGTCTCAATGAATTCGATACAAGCCTGGGGCAGCTCGTCGCGCTGATTTTTGAAATATTCGTCGTAACCTGCCGCGCGGGGTTCAAGGGAAGGGGACAGATGAGTTTTACCTCCGTAGAAGGTGTCGTATCCGGCGCGTTTCATGAGCTTGCCGAGGGAGTTGCTATCGACGTGTTCGGGAATATCGGCTTTCATGCCGTTGTCGAATACACCTAAACGTCCGGGCATCATGCCGGTAGCCATGGCGATGCGACTGGGCATGCAGACCGGATTGGCGACGTAGGCATTGGTGAAACGAATGCCTTGGTTCGCAAGTGAATCCAATGCTGGCGTTTGGAGATTTGGATTTCCTGCGGCGCTCATCATGCCCGCGTGGTGCTGGTCGGTGATGATGAAAACGATGTTGGGTCGTTCGTTTGCCGCGAATAAATGAGGTAGGCAGCTGGCTAGCAGAATGGCTCCTGCGAAGAGTGTGACTTGGCTGAATTTCATGGGGGACCTCGAAGCTGCGCTAGGATCGCTAGCGCGCAAGCTTAAGAATGCGATCATTCCAGCTGTCGCAAATATAGAGCGTCCCATCGGGGCGAACTACGCGCAACGCATGACCGCGCGTATCCAAGCGAGAAAAGGTAGACGAGTAGATTGGAAAGACGCATTGAGATCATTTATGGCAACTAGCCGCGCGATGGGAGGCAAATTGAGCCTTGCTCGTAAAGCGTATAGCGGTGCAATATGAGCTTGGCCTCATTAGCCCCGTAAAAAGATGAAAAGAACGATTCTTATTTCCGCGCTCCTGTTTTGTTGTATTAGCTCAGTAAATATTCAAGGACAGGGAAATTCCAATAAGCCGGAGAAACCCGCCCCGACATTTTCGGATATCCCATACGGCCCCCATGAACGACATGTGTTCGATCTTTGGTTGACGAAAGAGAAAGACGGGAAGGTGACGCCCCTGGTTATCTATATTCACGGAGGCGGATTTCGTCAGGGAAATAAGAATACAATTCAAGCAAAGTCGATTGAGCAATTTCAGGCGGCAGGATTTTCTGTGGCGGCTATTCACTATCGCCTATCGGACTCCGGTCCTTATCCGATAATGATGGAGGATGCGGCGCGTTGTTTGCAGACGATTCGCAGTCGGGCGAAAGAGTGGAATTTGGATACGAATCGGATTGCTTGTTACGGCGGGTCTGCCGGCGCGGGAATTTCGCTTTGGCTAGGATTTCATGATGATTTGGCGGATCCGAAAAGCAAGGATCCGATTGCTCGGGAATCAACGCGTATCACTGCTGCGGCTACGATAGGCGGTCAATCGACTTATGATTTGCGTACCTTTCGTGAATGGTTTAGAATTCCAGACCTGAAGAACCATGAGGCGCTTTATCCTTTTTATGGAGTGAAGGACGAATCGGATTGGGAAACGCGTCGCGTAAAGAAACTAATGAAGGATGCCTCTGCAATTACGCATTTAACCGAGGATGATATTCCGGTATTCATGACCTATGGACGTGGCGATGTTCCGGTAAGCAAAGAGACTTCTCAAAACGTTTGGGTGCATCACGTTAAGCTTGGGCTTAAGCTGAAAGAAGCGATGGCCAAAATAGGACTGGAATGAAATGTGCAGTCGCCTGACCATCCGGAAAACCAATACGGAAGCGTCGAGGCATTTTTGATTGCGAAGCTATCAGAGTAAATAGGTACCGGAATTTGACTAGAGACTATAGAGGGTGTCGCTGTAGGAGCGGGTTTACCCCGCGATCCTCTAGGTTTACGTATGGTAGAATACTGGGAATCGCGGGATAAACCCGCTCCTACAGGTTCGATACAATTATCAATCAGTCTTAAACTGTACCCAAGTCTAATGCTTGCTTGGTGAGCGGGCCCTACCTTTTGGTTATTGGCGCTGGCTTTTAGGGGCGGTGTTGCTACCTTGGTTTTATGACGAATAGATCTACCCCGATTTCGTGTGCTGATTGTGGTCCTGTTTCCCGTCGCGATTTTATTAGAACGTCTTCGGCGATTGCCGCTACTACCGTTCTGCCCTTGGGTGGCTTGGCTGAGTTGTCGGCTGCGGCGAAATCAAAAACTCCGGAGGCGGAGACTTTGGTCAAAACGTTCTATGACAGTTTGAACGAAAACCAGCGCAGCAAAATGTGCTTCGACTTCGATCATAAGCTAAGGTTCGAGATCGAGAATAATTGGTTCATCGTCAAAGACCAGCGTGTGTCCAAGTCGTATACGAAGGACCAACAAGCGATGATTCGCGAAATCTTCATGAAGATGCATAGCGAGGAGTACGCTGACAATGTGATGAAGCAGGTAGAGAGTGACAGCGGTCGTGGCGGTTTCGGAGATTGTTCGGTCGCTTTGTTCGGAGAGCCGAATACGGGGAAGTTCGAATTCGTTTTGACCGGTCGCCATACAACTCGGCGTTGCGATGGCGATTCGGTAAAAGGCACTGCGTTTGGCGGGCCGATATTCTACGGACATGCGGCTCAATCGTTCGACGAAAAACCACATCACCCTGGCAATGTTTATTGGTTTCAAGCTAAGCGAGCCAATGAGGTTTATCAGATGATGGATGGCAAGCAGCGCAAATTGGCCTTGCTCGACTGGTCGCGGGATGAGGACGGAAAGAATACCGTGAAACTGACTGGAAAAACAAGCGGTTTGCCAGGTATTCCAATGACCGAACTAACGTCGGATCAAAAAGGCGAAGTGCGGCATGTTCTCGATGATTTATTATTACCGTTTCGCAAAGAAGACCGAGATGAGTCGCTTAAGCTAATCGACAAGAGCGGTTTCGACAATCTGCACTTATCGTTTTACAAGAGCGAAGACGTGGGCAATGACGGGGTTTGGGATGTTTTCCAGATAGAGGGGCCAAATATGCTGTGGTATTTTCGTGGGGATCCTCACGTGCATACTTGGGTGCACATTAAGGACCACGTCTAAATTGGGTCCGTAATGATTGTTAGGTTGATTGGAGTTCTTGGCGTTCTGCTGATTGGCGACGCTGCTGGGCAAACGTTTGAGAAGTTGGATACGGGGAGTCGCGGGGATGCAATGATCCAGGCTTTTCTCGATGGACAGGCTTCACGTCTTCACGAAACCTATATGGACGGCATCCAATCGAAAGAGGATTGGCTGCGCCAACGGCCGGCTTTCGAAGAGGAGTACCTCTACATGCTTGGTCTTTCGCCGATGCCGGAAAAAACGCCCTTAGAAGCGACCGTGACCGGTACGCTGGAAGGAGATGGCTACGAGGTTGAGATGATCCATTATCAAAGCAGCCCTGGATTGTATGTTACGGGGAATCTGTATCGGCCTGCTTTAGTAAGACCGGGTGAAAAGCTCCCCACTATTTTGTACGTTTGCGGTCACGCTATGCGCGGCCGAAATGGCAATAAGACTGCTTATCAATCGAACGGCATTTGGTTCGCGCGGCACGGTTACGTTTGTTTAGTGATCGATACCCTTCAACGAGGCGAAATCAAAGGAGTGCATCATGGCACTTATAGCCACAATCGCTGGTGGTGGCATTCGCGAGGTTATACCTCGGCTGGAGTCGAATGCTGGAACGGTATTC
>JAPKDW010000403.1 GCA_028822375.1 Opitutaceae bacterium
CGGCACTAAAGCAGCATTGCCTATTCCGATTTCTCCAGAATCCGCTTCGACCTCGCAAGTTAGCCATTGATGAAAACGAAAACTGCTCATCGCATCCCCTCTATCCCAGAGAACATCACTGGCATTCGTGCAAAAGTTTGGTTGCGGAGGGACAGTTGGTCCTGTCCAGTTCCACACGCGACATCTAATAGATTTTATCTTGGACATATGTTGATCTTTAATTTTGAAACACTTTCGTTTTCTCTTGCTATTTGCTATGCCAAATACCATATATCGCAGTCAATCAAAAAGCAAAGTCATTAAGAGAATAGTGATTAGATCAAATTCATACCCTAAAACAGGGACTGATTCAGGGCTCTTCTCCTGTTTATTGTTCATATTTTGCGCATTGTTCTGGGTATCTTGTTCCACTGAAGTCGATCAGAACATCGTAACAGGTGGGAGCTTTCCAAATCAGGCGATTGAAGTCATCAACAACTCGAAGCCAGGTGGCGGAACCGACATGTTTTTACGATTTGCCATCGAAAATGTCGCTGAAGATTTAGACACCCATATGCTGGTGCAATCGAAGACCGGAGGCGTTGCGACCAATGCGCTGAAATACGTCATGTCGAAGCCCAGAGATGGTCACACGATTTTTGCTCTGCTGCCCGGCCACTTGTTGACAATCATGCAAGGTAATACGGAGCTCACCTTGGATGACATTGTGCCTGTAGTACGAGGGATGATCTCCCCCGAACTCCTAATCGTAAAGGCAGGCAAATACAGTTCCCTGCAGGAATATATAGAATCGGGAAACTTAAAAAAGATAAAGGTAGGAGGCACTGGAGTTGGTGGACATGCACACCTTTCCTCGCTCATCTTCGCAAAAAAAGCAGGAATAAAAAACCATGTTTACGTGCCCTTCCAAAAGGCCGGTGAGATTACAATTAATATCGCCAGTGGAAGAATTGACGGTGGACTGATGAATCTGGGTGAAGTCGAATCCCAGTTGGAGCAAGGTTCCCTTGAAGTCCTTGCGGTGCTCTCAAAAGAGCGACTAAAAGCATTGCCTGAAATCCCAACCGCCCTTGAAATGGGCGTACCCTACACAGCTGCGACAATCCGCGGGATCGGCGTACTGAAAGGCACTCCTGAAGACCGTATCGATGCACTCGAGCGGGCTCTGCTTTCCAGTATGAATTCTGAAGGTTATTTAAAATTCCTTAACCGCGCTGGCCAAACCGCATCGAGCATCGCAGGTCGCAAAGAGTGGACCGAACAAATTACGCAATTAGCAAACGACTACCGGGAAATCGGCGAAGAACTTAACCTGTTCTCACATTGATAAAGGAAGCGAGAGCAACAAGAACTTTAAATGGACAAGTCAACAGGAGGTAAAAACCCAAATATTCTTGTTATCTACCCCGATCAGTTGAGGTATGATTCCATGGGATGCGCGGGCAACGCAGTTGTTAAAACGCCCCACTTTGATCGTCTCGCTTTAGAAGGAGCTCGGTTTACGAGAGCCTACGCTTCCTACCCATTGTGCTGCCCCTTTAGAGCGTCTCTCGTGACTGGCAAATACGCCCACGCAACCGGAATGTATGCCAATCATTTCCCCATTGATACCAATCAGAATTTCCTCGCTCCCAACTTAAAGGAGCAAGGATACGATACCGCATTTTTCGGCAAGTGGCATTTGTACGGCGGTCCCCTTCCGGGATTCGTTCCACCCGGGCCGGATCGTCTCGGCTTCGATCGTTTCGTTGGATTCAATCGAGGCCATCACTACATGAAAGCCCTCTATTGGAAAGATACGGATCAGCCATATCATTGTCCTCGATGGGAGCCCGATTTTCAGACGGATCAACTAGTTGACTATATAGAAGAGCGCAAAGACGAAGAGTCACCATTTTTCGCATACATGTGCTACGGCCCTCCTCATTATCCCAATGATATGCCGGAGCATCTTAAAAACCTCTATTCACCTGAAGAGGTTGTTCTACCCCCCGGTGTACCTGATCCAAAGTTACAAATACGAACACAGAAATGGAAACTTGAGCACGACTGCGCCGGCAACGAAGCTGCCCTAGACAAAAGCCATTCCGGAGCAAAGAAAGAAGGTCCTTTCGATCCGGAATCGGAACAGGAAATTCGTGAATTCATCGCGCAATACTATGGCATGGTCACAGGCATTGACCAGAACGTGGGGCGCGTCCTGAATTGTTTGGATCGTACTGGATTGGCAGACAATACAGTTGTCATACTTCTCAGCGACCACGGCGACATGTTTGGCCAAAATGGATCGTTTTGCGGCGTCAAGCGTTCGTATCATGATGCGTCGATGCATGTACCCGTAATTGTTCGTTATCCGGGTGTTGCAGAAGCAGGTAATGTGATTGACGAAATGATCGATGTCGGTGTCGACACCATGCCTACCTTACTCGAGATTTGCGGTCGCGATATCCCTGCTGAAGTTCAAGGAACGAGTTATCTTCCGCTCCTCGATGGGTCTTCCAGTTTCGGACGTGAGAACATCATGTACCAAATTATTGGACAAGACAACTGCGAGGGCGGAGGCACCTATTTACCCATACCAGAGCGAGGAGTGCGGAACGAAAAATGGCTCTATG